>NZ_JACJDP010000069.1:0-6227 GCF_014163575.1 Psychromonas sp. SR45-3 | reverse complement strand
CGGCACATCCATGTGCCAAACGAGCCTAATCCAAACATCCTGTTTGGCTTTGCTAAAAGCCATTGATGATTTGGGAAAACTTTACGGTGGGGTTGTTCGTCCATGATGAGTTGATGTTTTATTGTTACTGAATAGTATATGTGTTGTTAGCTGTTTATTCTCGTTCCGCACACTCTGCGTGTTGCTGCTAAGTATCTAATTTAGTGGAGTTATTTTGTGTTTAGCTCGTCTGCGCTCGTCGAGGCAGTTTGGCTTCTATTAACAGTGTTTTCGCCTTGTCGGCGACTTTAATCGTGTCATCAGTGATCATTACCAATAATCTAATATGACTATTAAAGAAGAGTAACTGTTAAATTTAATGTGCGCCTGTTTTTGAATATAAATTCATTATCGCAACACCGGCTAAAATAAGTCCCATGCCAATGATTGCAGGCAAGTCAGGAACTTGCTTGTAAATAATCGCGCTAATAGCCGCGACTAAAATAATACCCATTCCAGCCCATATCGCATAAGCAATACCTACAGGTACACTTTTAAGAACAAGGGATAGAAAATAAAAAGCAGCAATATAACCAACCACGCAAACGCTACTGTAAAAAAGTTGACTAAAACCGTTTGATGCTTTTAATGATAGCGTAGCAATCACCTCTGCCACTATTGCAATGGCTAAATACCAATACCCCATACCTGTCCTTATTTATATTAAGAGAAAATCACGCTTAACTATTTTTATGTGAATTTTTGCGGCGACAATAGCAAATTCAGCGACTTAATCAATACGTTTATTAAGTGCTTAAGAAGCTTTGAACAAGGCTTTATTTATGTAATCTCAGTTCCGGATATACAAATCGATACTGCAACGTACTTTCGTGTATTTCCATGTTAAATCATGTCTCGATAATCAATTATTGGTTCAATAATTTACCTTGAATAAAATAAAGTGACTTGCACTAGAAAACTTTAAGCTTAACTTGTTGATATAAAAGTAACTTTTACTTGTTCTATTTTAAATAGAGGTTAAATTGACAATATTACTGTGATTTATATCTCCTATTTCTTTAATTTTTATTATTGTTGCTTGTCAGAATTTAATTTTTGATTTAATGTTTGGTTACATTTTGTTAACTATTTGTTGCTTGTTTGGTTTTTTTTGATCAATATTGTTAACTTTAAATTATCGTAACTCGCAGAGTCTCTTTTATATTTATACATAGGAAGTAACATGAAAAAAACACTCGTTTCGTTAATGTTAGGATTTACATTATCAGCAGTAACTCATGCTGAAACATGGAAATTTGCATCAGAAGAAGCAAAAAATGATGTGCAGGATATATATGCCCAGAAATTTGCTGAAGTGATTAAAAAGGAATCTAAGGGAGATATTAAGGTCCGTATTTATTATTATGGTCAACTGGGGACTGAAAACGATATAGTTGAATTAGCATCAAATGGCACGATTCAATTTGTTTCGGTTGGAGCTGGACACATAGGATCTTATGTACCTGAAATACAAGCGGTAAGTTTACCCTATATCTTAAATGCGGATGAAAAAGCAGTGCATGAGGTATTAACAAGTAGTAAGTCAATTTACAGTGGATTATCCCCTAAATTTGAAGCCGTTAATCTAAAGTTACTCTCCATGATGTCCGAAGGCGATATGGTTTGGGGATCAAATAAACCGATTCATAAACCTGAAGATTTTAATAATCACAAAATAAGAACTTTTACATCAGCTATTCCTACAGAAACATATAAAGCGTTTGGTGCAACTCCGACTCCGCTGTCATG
This sequence comes from Psychromonas sp. SR45-3, assembly GCF_014163575.1. Lineage (NCBI taxonomy): Bacteria > Pseudomonadati > Pseudomonadota > Gammaproteobacteria > Alteromonadales > Psychromonadaceae > Psychromonas > Psychromonas sp. SR45-3. The sequence goes on along the minus strand of NZ_JACJDP010000069.1, from coordinate 4,439 downwards.
GGGGGAAGTGTACGGGTCATTACAGCTTGGAACCATTGATGGAATGGTTAACCCTATCTACTTTATCTACAATGCTAAATGGCATGAAGTTCAAGACTACCTGATCTTTCCTGGCCAACAGCCTTATATAAGCACCGTTTCTGCAAACAACAAATGGTTTAATAAGTTAAGTTCTGAAAAACAAGCTATGGTCACCAAGGCTATTACTGCTGCGGATAAAGCTGCGTTTGAATATCAAGTACGCATTAACAGCGAAAACATGGTCAAAATCACTGAAGAACGACCTGACTTAAAAGTGATTACGCTTACTGAAGAAGAACGTGGACGTTTTATCGAATTAAGTAAGTCTCTTCATAACACTTATCTAGATCTTGTTGCTAATGCTTATCCCGAAAGTGAACAAGCCGCAGCACGTCAAGGTGCACAAGAGATTATTAACAACTTAGAACAAGAAGTACAAACAGCCGCTAAAAATCTAGAGTAATAAAATGCTCTTTTAGTCCAATATCATAGCCCGACTTGCGGGCTATGTTTACTTATATTTTAACAAGGCTGCATTATGAAAAATCCTCTGTTTATTATAAATCGTGTTACTGAAAAACTGGAAGCCTTTGTTATTGCTGCGAGTATCATTTTGATGATGCTGAACTCTGTGGGTAACGCCATCGGGCGCTATTTTTTTAATCAAAGCTTTTATTTCTCTGAAGAATTGAATCAATTTTTGATAGTTATTGTTACTTTTGTTGGTTTTGCATATGCGGTTCGAATGGGACGTAATATAAGAATGACCGCTGTTTACGATATGTTAACCTTTAAAAAACAAAAACTATTAACGACATTCATTGCTTTTACTTCTGCCGCATTAATGTTTTATTTAAGCTATCAAGCTTTTTTCTATGTCTTAGAAATTCGTGATATTAATCGCCTCAGTTCTGCATTACAAATCCCAGTTTATTTAGTTTATTCAATTATTCCTTTTGGTTTTTTTATAGCAGGATTGCAGTATGGCTGTAGTTTTATTATGAATTTATTGCACTCCGAAATATATTTATCTTTTAGTGTTATTGAAACGAAAGATACTCAGGACATAAAACTATGATTGATTTTATCGCTGATATTTTTTCTGCTGAACTTGATCCTTATGTGATTACTTTTGCACTCGTTGTCTCAATGATTATTTTGCTTTTTTTGAGCTTTCCTATGGTTGTACCGCTTGCCGTCGCTTGTTTAATTGGTTTACTGCATTTTTCAAGTGTTGACCCTCAGGTGATTATTCAGCAAATGGTAACGGGTATTTCTCCTACTGCTTTAATTTCTGTACCTATGTTTATTCTAGCTGCCGATATCATGACAAGAGGGAAAACCGCTAATTATTTACTTGGACTTATCGAAGCATTTATTGGACATAAACGTGGTGGATTACCGATCACAGCATGTTTAAGTTGTACTTTATTTGGTTCTGTTTCTGGTTCTACGCAAGCGACTGTAGTGTCTGTTGGACAGATAATGAGACCAAAGCTTCTCAAAGCAGGATATAAAGACAGCTTTGTTATGTCTTTAATTATTAACGCGAGTGACATTGCCTATTTAATACCTCCAAGTATTGGGCTTATTTTATTTGGCACGTTAGCAAATACAAGCGTAGGGGAGTTGTTCGTCGCAGGTATTGCTCCTGGCATTGTGTTAGCCTTTTTATTTTGTATCTATAGCTATGTTTATAGTGTTAAACATAAAGATTCCATCGCATTAGTGGATAAAAAAACATGGCCAGAAAAGGTGCTCGCAATTAAGCACTCTTTATTACCTTTAGGTTTTCCTGCATTGATCATTGGGGGGATTTATTCTGGCATTGTCACGCCAACTGAAGCTGCTTCTTTTGCTGTCTTGTATGCGATTATTGTCGAAGCCATTATTTATAGAGAGCTCACTTTTTCTGATATTACCAAGGCAGCTTTAAATACTGGTTTGATTACGGCTGTTGTATTTATTTTGGTGGGTATTGGACAAGCATTTTCTTGGTATATTTCTTTTGAAATGATCCCTCAATCATTACTGGAACCATTGGAATTAGGCGACTCTTCTCCTGAGTTTATTATGTTTGTCATTGCATTGTCTTTCTTTATTGGGTGTATGTTTGTTGACTCTATTGTCGTGCTCCTTATTTTAACCCCGATATTTATGCCAATAGTTACGGCTGCTGGACTTGATCCTGTGCTTGTCGGAGTTTTAATTACATTACAAATGGCGATTGGGTCGGCGACACCTCCTTTTGGTTGTGACATTTTCACTGCGATAGCTATATTTGAGAAACCTTATATGGAAGTCATTAAAGGAACACCGCCTTTTATCGTTATATTGTTATTTATGTCTGCATTGCTTATTTTCTTCCCTGAAATAGCATTGCTACCTCGCGATATTCTGTTTGATAAATGATGTAAGTATTAGTAAAGATGGACTATCCCATGAATAAAAATACTCAAGGCTTTGCCCTTGCTATATTTGGTGTGCTGTTACTTGCTCCTGATGTTGTCATTATGCGATGGATATCAATTCCACATATGGATGTCATTTTTTGGCGAGGTATTGGGTTTATTATTGGTTTTTCTGGCTTAGTATTTTATAGATACAAAAGTGATTTTTTTGTAGTCATAAAAAAAGCTGGTTGGATAGGTGTAGCAAGTGGTTTGCTGTTTGCACTGGGGACTTATTGCTACACCATATCAATTCAAACGATTGGTGCGGCATCAACAATGGTTATTATAAGCAGCGCCCCTATATTTGCTGCTCTGATTAATTGGCTCTTTTTAAATCAAAGAATGCATATATTTTCAATTGTCGCTATTTTCTTTGTACTAACGGGTATTGTCTTTATTGCTTTTACTGATATTAATCAGTTTGGGATAAGTAGTTTGTTAGCACTCTCTAGCGCAGTGTTTATGGCAATTAACTTTAATTTAGCACAATCTAAAGCTGATACAGATATCAGCCCTGGGCTTATTTGGGGCGGTATTATACTAACAGTGATTGCGTTGTTTAATGGTGTGCCAGAGGTGCAAGATAAAGAAGTTGATGCCGTACTTGTGCTTATTAATGCAATATTTATTATGCCGATTGGCTTTACATTGTTACAAATTGCACCGCGTTTCATCAATGCTACACAAACAAGTGTCTGTTTATTACTAGAGCCTTTAGTCGGACCTCTGATCGTGTTTTTGATGTTAGGTGAAAAACCAGGGGGTAATACTTTTATTGGTTGTGCAATTATTTTTGTTGCTGTGATTTATTATATTTATAACGAAAGTATTCAACATAAAAAAGCTTACATAAAAGAGATGGACGCCCCATTTTTATAAGAAAAATAATGTGACGAATAGCGTAGCTAAAATAACTTAAGGAGTTGATGTGATTCATGAATCCCTATTAGCAGAGCGAGCAAAATTTGCCGCTTTGGAAGTGCATGCTGATTATGTACCAGCACCAAAAATGTCACGCAAGCATATTGGTTTAGTACAATTAAGTACAGACCATACATTAGAAATGGATTGGGCAAAATTGATTGGCGTTCAAGCCGCCGTGTTTAGTTCACGGGTTTATTATAGTGGTGAAATGCATCCGGAGGCATTCGACCTGATTGCAACAGGTATCTCAAAAACCGCTCAACTAATTGCAACTGATTTACCGATGGATGTCATGGCCTTTGGCTGCACGTCTGCAACGATTATACTCGGTGAAAATAGAGTAGGGCAGTTATTACGTGAAGGTCGAGGTGATATTCCCGCGACGAACCCCTGGACTGCTGCACAAGCTGCATTTAAAAAACTAGCTGCAAAAAAGATTGCAATATTCTCCCCTTACCCATCAGATGTTAATTTCTTTCTTTATCAACAACTAATAAAAGCAGGCTTTGAGGTTGTTGCATTAACTTCTCTTGGTATCAAAAAAGATACAGATATTACCACTATTTCAAAACAATCTATGATTGATGCACTTGATAAAATGCTTCTTGATAGTGATGCTGAGGCAGTGTTTATGTCTTGTACTAATTTACGAGTACTAGATCATATCGAGCTTTTTGAATCTATGTATAAGCGCCCATTCGTAAGCAGTAATTCTGCTATGTTTTGGCATGCTATGGCCCTAACAGGGGAAGTAGCACACTGTCCAGGTTTTGGGCGTTTACTTAACGCGGATTAATAATGTTAAAGTTGAAAGTGCATAGAAAAGTCTAGTATTATTTTCTTCTTCACTACTTAGGTTAGGTCTGAAATTTTTTCTTTGCATAGGAAAACTCCTAAGGCAAGATGGAGTTGTTGTAAGGTAAGCGTCTAGCGAACCACACCTACTTTTTAACATTCCATGGTAACAAGCTATCGATATCGGGTTCTGGTTTGCACAGTTCATCAAGGCAAGCATTGACGTAATCAAATGGGATCAGACCA
>NZ_JACJDP010000068.1:0-7408 GCF_014163575.1 Psychromonas sp. SR45-3 | reverse complement strand
ATAATAAGTAAATCCCTCCCCACCTCTCTAGGATTATCTGTGAAGTTAATCCTAGAGAGGTGATATAACCGTGATCATTTAAGCTGACAAATCAGCGGCCGCAAGGTCAATGCCTAACGGCGATCCCTCTTGTAATTTTTACATTCACGCATGTAATAAACACAAAGTAACTTTGCTCAAAAGTCATAACAAAAAACAAATAACCGATAAAAATCAGTAATTTATAGTTTTGGCACAATAATAGCTAATCCACTTTACCTAATCAAAAAGGAGAAAATAATGAAAAACTCAATTCGTTCAATTATTGCACTTACCTTGTTCACTGCAGGTTCAACAACCGCATTCGCAGACAACACGTGGGAAGATAAATCTAAAGATGCATGGTTAGATGGCAAAGCAGAGACAACGCTTTTATTTAACAGTCATTTAAACTCTTTTGATATTAATACCGATGTGCAAGACCGTGTTGTGATCCTAACGGGTAAAGTAGATAGCGCCGTAGATAAATCATTGGCGGAAGAGTTAGTAGCAAGCCTTGAGGGTGTTGAGTCAGTTGACAACAAGCTTTCAGTAATTAATAAAAAACAAGAGAGTGAATTAGTTGCTTCGTTAACCGACTCAAAAGTTGAAGCCGTAGTTAAAAGTAAATTATTAATGTCATCGGACGTGAGCGGCACTAGTATTGAGGTTGAAGTGCTTAATGGCGTAGTGATATTAACTGGTGAAGTTGACTCCGACAGTGAAGAAGAATTAGCAGTGATGATCGCTAAAAACAGCGAAGATGTTAAATCTGTTATAAACAAATTAGAAGTTGCTGATAGCTAAACATTAATCAGCGCTTAAGAATCATATAAAGCATGCTTCGGTGTGCTTTTTCATGCACATAAAGCGTTCACTATTTCAAAGCTTTTTAAGAGTTATTTAAACCTTTAGATTAAATCATGCAAACCTCCCTATCAATTATTGAAGTATTAATACCTATGCCTTAAGGAGTAATTTGTATAAATATTCTTAACTAATTAATAATAAACAATAAAAAATAGCCCTTTTAAACGAGACTGGTCGTTAAAAAAGTCGATATTTAAATAAAATGTGCAATAACTTACCGTTAAATATTGCTAGTATGTGGCATTATAAAATATTTTAGTTATAGGCAAAAAGTCTATTGAACGACCATAAAGGATCACCGTGTTAAATATATTATTAGTTGATGACGATGAAGAGTTTACAAGCGTAGCATGCCATATTATTGAGTTTCTTGGGCATGACATCATGACGGCTAATTCTTTGCAGGAAGCGTATCAGATACTAGAAAATAATGACTTTGAGCATATTTTTTTAGACTTTATGTTACCCGACGGTAGTGGCTTGCACTTAATTGATTATATTAATAAGTCTGATCAAACACCTTATATTACCCTGATCACAGGACACCCCTTAGTAAAGGGGATGTTAGACAGCTTATGTGGCCCTAAAATAGACTACCTTGCTAAACCTTTACAACGCGAAGATTTAGAGGAAGCGCTGTCGCACAAAAGTCCAAAAGCAACAAATAAAAAGCACAACTCATCGTTACCCCATAAACATTTCGGTTGTTTAATTGGAGAATCCGATGCGATGAAAGCCCTTTATACCATGATTGAACGTGTTTCTTTGACACAGGCAAATGTGATGTTAATGGGAGAGAGTGGCGTGGGTAAAGAGGTTGTTGCACAAGCTATTCATAGCGCGACTAATAAAGTAAACAACACAGAGCATCAACTGATCGCAACGAACTGTGGCGCTTTAACCAAAGAGCTTATAGTAAGTGAATTGTTTGGTCATGAAAAAGGTGCTTTTACCGGCGCAATTGCTAAAAAAGAAGGCGTATTTCAACGTGCAGGTGATGGCACTTTATTTTTAGATGAAGTCACTGAAATGCCAATTGATATGCAACCTAATTTATTACGTGTATTGGAAAATAAAAAAGTTACCTCGGTAGGCGGTACCAAAGAAGTCGCGGTTAATTGCCGTGTTATTTCAGCCTCTAATCGCTCCGTCGCAGAGATTGCAGAGAAGAAATATTTACGTGAAGATATCTATTTCAGGTTGGCCGTTTTTCCTATTGCAATCCCAGCTTTGCGCGAACGCAAAGAGGACATTCCTTTATTAGCTCATACTTTTTTACATGAGCTTAATGATGAGAATAACCGTCAGTACCAATGGCAAGCGGTGCAATTACAACGTCTTATGGACTATGACTGGCCTGGTAACGTACGAGAATTACGTCATGCCATTCATCGTGCTTTTATTATGTCAGATCCCCAGTCGACATCGATTGAGTTACCAACAATATTCAGGTCGCCCTTCTCTTCGATATCAGAAAGTAGCCATAGTGTTAGCGCAGGGCAAACCATAGAAGATGTTGAAAAAGAATTAATCAAAGTGACCTTAAAAGATGTAAACGGTAATAAATCACTCGCCGCTGAAATGCTAGGTATTAGTACTAAAACCTTATACAACCGCCTGCATGCGTATGGTGAATTTAAAGAGTAAAGCATTCGAGAAAGCATAGCAGTAAGGCATTTTTATAAGCCTGAGTTAGTGACCACATCGAAAAGCGATTCAGGCTCTACTTTCGAGGGCTGATACGTTAAATCCTTCACTAATAGATAAGGTTAATTAAATAATGAATGATCAAGTAAACAACAGTGATGCCAAAAAAATCAATGAACTAATTCATGATGCCCGTGCCCCATTAAATAGAATTTCAATGCAAGCAGAGATGATTAAATTAGTACTTGAAAATAATATGCCAATCGAAAAAGCATTAGAAGCTGCTGATAAAATCCTTATTTCGTGCCAACAATGCAGCCTGTCTTTAGAACACATTGCAAATAAAAAATCGGATTAATTGAGACGAGATAAATCGGGATAAAGTAAGTGTTTAACTTATATTTAAAAACGCTTTCAAAGCAAATACATAGGAAAATAAATGACATCGATTTCTCGCTTATTAGATAACAAACGCATTTCATGGGCTTTAATCTACTTTATTGTCATCGGCATGATCACGATTAATGTCGTATTAGCATTAAAAACAATCGATGAACTAGCAAAAACGCAAAAAAACTTAACCAATACAGGGGAGGTAATTTTAGCGTTAGATAAATTGCATATACTTGTTTTGTCTGCAGAAACTGGGCAGCGTGGTTATTTATTGACGGAAAATAAGGACTACTTAGCACCCTACCAAGAAGCGCTTTCATTAGTGTTAAGTCAAATTCAAAAAGTCAAAGCCCTACAGACAGATATGGTAGCTGACCTAGACAAACAACAGGTATTGTTAGAACTTGTTGCAACAAAATTAGATGAACTCACCTACACCGTTGAACTCGCACTTAACGATAAAGAAAAAAGAGCTATTCGCACAGTTATGACGGGCAGAGGTAAAAACCTTTATAACGAAATCAAAACCTATTTTGATGAATTGCAAAATGCTGAAGTTAAACATCGTTACAACCTATACAAAAAACTCAATAAAATTGAAAAAGAAGCACAGGTGACCTTTAGTATCTCCGCCATCACCAGTTTTTTATTATTATTTGGCTTATGGTTTTTAGTGCGAATTAATAATAAAACAGAGCAACAATACAAAGATACTTTAGAGCAGCAAAATGAAAAACTAGCGGATGAAGTAAAAGAACGCACTAAAGAGTTAACTTTGTACTCCGAGGAGTTATCACGCAGTAACCGAGAATTAGAAGACTTTGCTTTTGTAGCATCACATGACTTACAAGAACCGTTAAGAAAAATTAGGGCTTTTGGTGATCGCCTGATGACTACCTACGCTACTGAAATTGACCCTAAAGGTCAGGATTACCTGCAACGAATGTATAATGCGGCAGAACGGATGTCGAACTTAATCAATGACCTACTCGAGTATTCTCGTATTAATACTCGAGGTAAGCAATTTGTGAGTGTTGCGCTAGATGAAGTGTTAGAAGCCGTATTAGATGATTTAGAAGTGGCCATTGAAGAGAGCAAGGCGGAGATCATAGTGACCGCATTACCCGTTATAAATGGCGATAAATCACAACTTGATCAACTTTTTTTGAACCTACTAAGCAATGCAATTAAATTCAAAAAAGAAGCCGTTTCACCGCATATCAATATCGATTACAAAGAAACCATGGTCTTTGACCCACAATTAGAAACCGACAGTTTATGGTATGAAATCACCGTAAAAGATAACGGCATTGGTTTTTCACAAGAATTTGAAGATAAAATATTTATTCCGTTCCAACGCTTACATGCACGTTCTCAGTATAAAGGAACAGGCATTGGTTTAGCGGTATGTAGACGTATCGTAGAGCGCCATGGCGGTATTATTTCAGTACAAAGTGAGGTCAATGTAGGCTCTGAATTTACAATCAAAATCCCACATGATTTTACTTTTACAACAACCAGTTAAGGTTACATAAATGAATACAAAAGCAATTACCATTTTAATCGCAGATGATGATGAAGATGATCGCCTATTAGCTCAAGATGCACTAGCAGAAAGCCGTGTATTAAATAAACTGCATTGTGTTGAAGACGGTGTTGAATTACTTGAATATTTAAACAGAGAAGGTCAATACCAAGATAAATGTAGCTCACCAAGACCTGATTTAATATTATTAGACCTTAATATGCCGCGTAAAGATGGACGCGAGGCGCTGAAAGAGATTAAAGAAAATCCAAATTTAAAGGGTATCCCGGTGGTTATTTTAACCACTTCAAAACAAGAAGAAGACAAAATTAAAGGCTATAACTTAGGCGCTGCGTCCTATATTACTAAACCCGTTAATTTTGAAGGCTTAGTTGAATTAATGAAAGTATTAGGGAAATATTGGATTGAGTTTGTTGAGTTTCCTGTTTCTAATGATGATTAGCCGCTTCTTGTAATGATCCATTTTCCTAGCGCTAATTGTTGTTCGCATTAATTGTTAGTGTTAGTTGTGAACATTAATTTTTTTTAAAAATGCTTGAGTTACTTGTCCGCAAACAAATGGAACTCATCACTTACTACTTGAACAATAATACAAGGCTAGTACTGACTAGCCTCTAAGTAACACCCAAGTAGCTGAAGAGCGAAAACCCTTTAAATACTGAATTCAATTTAAATTATAATCAATGAAGACTTAACCATGACTGAATCTATAAAAAGAGTATTGCTGGTAGAAGATGATGAAGATGATTACCTATTAACCAGTGACTATCTTCAACAAGTCTCCAATTATCAATTTGAAATTCAATGGACAGATAGTGCAGTTGAAGCGTTAGCCTTACTCAAGCAAAATAAACACGATATCTGTTTACTTGATTTTCAACTTGGTTCATTGAATGGTTTAAATGTGTTACAACAAGCGATTAATGCGGGCTGTACCATTCCCATTATTATGTTGACGGGTCAGACAGATAGCGAATTAGATAATAATGCACTGGATGCCGGCGCGGTTGATTACGTTATCAAGTCAGAACTTAATACCACGCGTTTTCATCGTGCTATTCGTTATGCACTGTCCCGTAAAGAAGTTGAAAATGAACGCTTAGAACGCATTAAAGCTGAGACTAAAAATCGCTCAAAGGATAAGTTTGTTGCACATCTAAGCCATGAACTGCGAACCCCCCTTACCTCTATTTTAGGCTATACGGAACTCTTATTATCGCACCAAGAGAATACTCATATTCAATCAGAGTTAAATACAATATTAAATAATGGTAAGCATTTATTAGGGCTGTTAAATAACGTATTAGATCTCTCTAAAATAGCGGCAGATAAATTAGAATTAAATAATGCAAATATTCCCTTAGACAACTTTATTACAGACCTGTACGCGTTAATGTCAGTGACCGCAGAAGACAAAGGTATTTCACTTAATATCAATACAATCACCCCACTCCCACTTGAAATCAATGCAGATCCGATTCGTTTAAGGCAAGTATTTATAAACTTGATTCATAACGCCATCAAGTTTACCGATAATGGGGCCGTGACCATCGATATCTGGTTACAAACAGAAGCGGATAAAAATACCTTATATTTCACTATCACCGATACAGGTATTGGTATTCCTCAACATTTATTAAAAACCATCTTTAAACCCTTTGAGCAAGTTGAAGACATTGTTTCTCGTAATGAAGAAGGAGCGGGATTAGGGCTAGCCATTTGCTGTGAATTATTAAAAAAGATGGGTGGCACAATAAAAGTTGAATCAGAGGAAAATGTTGGCAGTAAATTCATTATTAGTTTAAATCTTGGTGATTTATCTAATACGCGTATTGAACCATTTGCCTTTAACCCTATCAACGCGCAAGCACCTGAGGCTACTCTGCCGCAAATAAGCGGACGTATTTTAATTGTTGATGATATAAAAGATATTAGAAACTTAATTGGCTTTATTTGCCGCTCCTTTGGGTTAAGTGTTTGCTATGCAGTTAATGGTGGCCAAGCAGTTACTAAAATCATCGAAGCACAGGTACAAGGTACGCCCTTTGATAGCATCTTGATGGATATTCATATGCCAGTGTTAGATGGTAAACGAGCCATTGCCAAATTAAGAAGCATGAAGATCACCACACCGGTTATCGCGGTTACAGCAGCCACCATGAAGGGTGTTGATCAAGAACTAAAATTGCTCGGTTTTAATGATGTAGTGGCAAAACCGGTAGATAGAGAAGTATTATATCGAGCATTAGTAAATTGTTTAGGCATCAATATAAACTCTTCTGGTATTAAAACTGAAATTGCAGCTGAAACCGAAACAACTGGTAATGCTTCCTCAGCATTTTTTAATACTAAAGATGGCCATTTAATCGCGTCGCAACAAACAAAAGATAACGTAATAGCTATCCAACTCGATGCAAATAAGCTGAACAATACTTCAGCAACAAGCTCTCAATCAACAGCACAAAATTTAGAGGCTGCCGAGGTGTCAAAACGGTTTTTAATTATTGAAGACGATCAAGATGCTGCTCAAATAACAGCGTTATTACTGAATAACCTCAATGTAAAAACACAAATTGCGCACAGTGCTGCTGAAGCGATAGCTTTATTAACCAGTAAAGATCAACCCACTAAAGATGATTTTTACGACCGTATTTTACTAGATATCAACTTACCCGATGCAAACGGATTAGCTTTTTCAAAAGAATTACGCTTGTTATTACCAGACAGTGAAATAACTATCATCAGTGGTAATGAGATTAGCACTGAAACCTTAACCGAGTTTGCGATTGACCAAGCGTTATTAAAGCCCATCAATTTAGCGATGCTTAAAAGTATTATTTAACTTCTATTTAACTTCTATTTAACTTCTATTCAACTTCTATTTAACTACGAGTTAAATCTTGAAGTAGTTTTAACTTTTTAGCTAAATCGCTA
>NZ_JACJDP010000067.1:0-7740 GCF_014163575.1 Psychromonas sp. SR45-3 | reverse complement strand
TGAAATCACATCAACAACAAGTGCTCACACAGATTGTTTGATTAAATTGTTAAAGAGCGTGCCTTGCGGCTAGGCGGCGTATATTACGCTAACCTTGAACCTTGTCAACATCTTATTTTAAATTATTTTAAAAGTTTTTGTTGGCTCAAACTCTAGGAGTTTGTTGGTTCGGACTTGGTTAGTAACTTGCGCTACATCCCGTGTCTGTGGGGCGCATTATAGGGATCGCTGAAGCATTGGCAAGTCTTTTATGGTGTTTATTTCAATTAAATGACTGAGTGATTAATTAACCAACAAAGCGTGGGTATTTCACTCAAAATTGTGACTTTTATGCTTGGAATTAGGAACATGACTTCTTCGATAATTTTTTATTTCATTTGTTTTTACAAAATACTTTAGATTGACCGCAATAATTTAAGAAGTTATTACTTTAACTACTCTTGGATTCAATGCCTATATTTCTGTTTTTAGAAAAAATCAATGCTTAATCGATATTTGAATAGTCCGCATCATTGTTCCCCTTAAAGAAATAATGCTGCTCTTGATGAAGATCAGCTTCTGCCTCATATAAGTCTTGTTCAAAAAAGCGAATCTGAGTACCAGGTGTTGCTTGTGCAACAATATTTAAGTCTCTATTGCAAACACATCCCATTTTGGGATATCCACCAATGGTTTGTCGATCACGCATTAATATAATAGGTTGTCCATTAGCTGGAATTTGGATAGCACCCAACGCAATACCTTCAGAAACGAAACTCTGCTGAGCAAATTCAATTGGCTTGCCTTTCAATCTATAGCCCATTCGGTCAATCTCTGAGGTTACCGTATACAATTCATTAAAGAATGTTTTTTTTGCCTCAGTACTAAATTGGTGGAATTGATATGTAGTTAAAACACCTATATTAATGACGCTTTTGTATTCTGGAATAAATTGTTGAGGGACTTTGCGCGTATGAGGCTGAACCTTTGCGATAAAAGGTATTATATCGCCATTGGCTACTTTACTGCCTTTTTTGCTTAATCCGCCTAGTTTATTTCGCATCACAGTACTGACGCTACCAAAAGTTTTAGGACAAAAAAAACCTCCACTAACCGCAAGGTAACTACGTAACCCTTGCCTTGGATATCCAATTTCTAATATATCTCCTGCTTTAGCAAACCACGAACTCCAAGGTATAATTTTGTTTCCATTTAACGTTGCAACAACATCTGCTCCGCATAATGCAAAACTAGTTGCTTGTTTAAAGCAGGCTTTAAATGGCCCCATGGTAATTTCAATTTGTGCAGCATTAGCTGGATTATTTAGTAATTTATTCGCCCAGTGAAAGGCATGGGTGTCCATTGCTCCACCCGGAGTAACACCTACATCTTGATAACCATAGCGACCAAGATCTTGCAATAAGCTTAATGGCCCTGCTTGAACAATATCTAATGCCATAATTTTTACCTTCTTTTATTTACAGTTGGCCACCCATTGCCAAAAAGGTTTGTTTATCAATAGATTCAAAACGGACTTCATCACCCATTGCAAATTTACTTAAACACTCTTCTGAGTCATCAAGTAGATCTATTGGAGTGCGCCCTATCACTTGCCAACCACCAGGCGATTGACTAGGATAAATAGCTGTTTGCCTATCCGCTATCGCAACGCTTCCTTTAGGAACGTTAAGCCTTGGGCTTGCCTTACGAGGTATTGTCATTTGCTTTGGGGTATTGCCTAAGAATGCAAAACCAGGTGTAAAGCCGATTGCAAATACTCGGTAACATTCTTCTGTATGTAGTTTAACTATTTCAGAAAATGCTAAGCCTGTATATAAGCTGACATCTCGATGGTCAAGTGCGACTTCTTGACCATAATAAACAGGTAGTACAATTTTATTACGCACCAGATTAGTAAGACCTACATTACCTAATTGGTTTAGTACTCGACGCACATTGATTACAAAATTTTGTAATCCAGTTTTACGCAAATTACAACTAAGTAGAATAGATGTATAAGATGGCACTATATCTGAAAGAGTATAGTTAAGTTCAGATCTGAATAACTGACAAGCATAGGTAATTTCATCGGTTGTTTCAGCACAAACGGTATCGGAGAAGTAGATAATGACACTATTTTCATTAACAAGGTTTACTTGCATTCTGCCAATCTCGCTTTTAAAACCTCTGCTATCTCAGCCGCCAATTCACCATCTCCATGAATACACAAGGTATCTGCTTTAATGCTGACCCTTGTTCCATCTTTACTTATTACGCATTGCTCTTTAAATAAACGAACGGCTTGATCACAAATATCTTCTAAATTCGTATGGCATGCATTGGCTTCAGTTCTTGGCGTTAAGCGTCCATCTGTTTGATAAGTGCGGTCAACAAAGGCCTCAAAAAGTAATGTAATACCGTATTCAGAGGCAAATTTTTGATAACGCGCAAAATCAGGAACTGCCATCACCATTAATGGTAATTTTGCATCGTATTTAGCAAGTGCTTGTAATAAAGCAACAAAAATATCGTCAGACTTCATCATTGCATTATAAAGAGCACCATGCGGCTTAACATAACTTAATGCGGTATTTTCACTCTTGCAAATTCCCTGTAATGCGCCTAGCTGGTAAATAAATAACGCTTGTAAATCAGTCAATGGCATATCAATAAAACGACGACCAAAACCTTGTAAATCTGCATAACCAGGATGTGCGCCAATACGAACACCGTGTTCTTTTGCACAACGAACTGTTCGTAACATAACACTTGGATCTGAAGCATGCATACCACATGCTATATTCGCCATATCAACGAAAGGCATGATCTGTTCGTCCTGACCTAACTTCCAGATACCAAAACTTTCACCCATATCACAATTAATAAGCATTTATATTCCCCTGAATAAATTTAAATTGTAGTCATCGATTAACTATCAGCAATACTGGCTACCAGCTATAAAGAACTTGCGGCTCGAGATGCCTGTGCGTACAAACCAGATAGCGTTCTCATCAATTTAGCAGTTTCCCCTAATGAATCGTCGATAGACATATGCTCTAAGGCTTGAACTAAACATTTTTCTCTAATTTTTGCATACTCTAAGCAGAAGGCTTCACCTTCGTCAGTCACACTATAAAATGTTTCTTTGCCTCTTTTTTCATGTTGAAGCATGCCAGTTTTTACCATTTTTCTTATTGAATATGAGACGTTATGTGTATCGTCAACATTTAGGGTAAATGCTACATCAGTGATGCGCTTAGGCTTCTTTCTGTGATAAACATTATGAATCACTAAAATATCCAAAGAACTTAAATTCTGATCGCAAGCGTTGCTACATAAATGAGTCCAACGTTGGAATGCGTTGTGTACCATGGTTAATCCATATTCAAATTCACTTAACGCAAGCCCATTTTCACCCACTAAATGAGAAGAGGACAAAATAGGTAAGTGCTCAGATGTTGGCTTATTTTTTTGCTTGGGCATATATTTATCCTTTCGACATTGAGTTTGGAAGCCAGGTTACGATTTCAGGGAATACGGTGACAATAAATACAGCTGCAACCAATAAGAAAAAGAATGGCAGAGCAGCTTTAGCAACAAACAATATATCTCGTCCAGTTAAGCTTTGAATAACAAACAAATTGAATCCCACTGGTGGTGTTATTTGTGACATTTCTACAACCAGAACAATATAAATACCAAACCATAAAGGATCTATTCCAGCTTCAATAACCATTGGGAGAACAACGGAAGTGGTGAGTACTACAACTGAAATACCATCTAAAAAACAACCTAAAATAACAAACATGATAGTCAGTAAAAATAATAAGGTATAAGGAGACAAGTTAAGTAATGCTATATTTTCAGCTAGCATTCTTGGTATACCAATAAACCCCATTGCCATTGTTAAAAAAGCAGCCCCAGCTAGAATGAAAATAATCATGCATGAGGTTTTCACCGCCCCCATTAAACTTTCAGTAAAGCTATTAAAAGTTAGTGAACCACTACCTAATGCTAGTACTAAAGATCCAAGCACACCAAATGCAGCTGCTTCCGTGGGCGTTGTTAAACCTGCGTAAATAGAGCCAATAATAAATAAGATAAGTACACTAACGGGTATTAAACGTAATAAGGAAGAAAACTTTTCTTTCCAGGAATATTGTTTGGTTTGTTGCGCAATACCATCACCATGCTTTGATGACCAATAAGCAGTGTATCCCATAAACATGATCACTAACATCAAACCTGGTAAGGCTCCCGCCATAAACAAACGCCCAATAGACACTTCTGCTGCGACGCCATATACGATTAAAATTATCGAAGGAGGAATAAGTAAACCTAACGTACCTGAACCGGCTAAAGTCGCTATCGCCATTTTGTCATCATATCCTTGACGCTTTAATTCTGGCAGAGTCATTTTACCAATGGTGGCAGCCGTTGCGGCAGATGAACCAGAAACAGCAGCAAAAATACCACAACTTAAAATATTAACGTGCAGTAAACGCCCTGGAACTCTACTTAGCCAGGGGGTTAAACCTTCAAATAGATCTTTTGATAAACGTGTTCTAAAGAGTATTTCACCCATCCAAATGAATAGCGGTAATGCAGCTAACGACCAATCTGATACAGCCCCCCAAGTTGATGTGGTATAAAGCAATCCAAAATTATCGTTACCCAGCATCATAAGACCTGCGATAGAAACAGCGATCAAAGTAAAAGCAACCCAAACCCCACTGGCTAACAGTGCAAATAAAATACCAATTAATATAAAGCCGATAGTTATCTCATTCATAATTTACGCTCCTTTATTTAATGAGTTAGTTTGCGATAAATCAATCGGAGCACTTTCAGCTAATACTTCCTCTTCAGATTTTGGTAGCTCTTCACCAAAAAACAAATGACAAAAGGTTTGATCAATAATTGCCACAGAAAAAATAATCATGCCCACAGCTAAAGGCAACTGAACAAGCCAAAGCTCGATAGGCACATAACCTGAAGATAATTCATCAAATAGATAAGATTCATAAACAAAGTAGGCAAGTTGCCAAGTAAGATAAAGAATTAAAACGCAGCCTAAGCTTAAAATAATTCTTTCAACCCATTTGTTAATGACAAGTGGTAATCTTGAGGTGAATAAACTCACTCGAATATGTCCACCTTCACGAAAGGTATAAGCCAACCCTAAAAAACTAGAAGCGGCAAGTAAAAAACCAGCAAAATCATCACTAGAAGGCACTTCAATCCCCACCCAGCGACCCATTACTCGAGCAAGAATAATGCAACAGATAGCGATGATACATAACCCCGATAATGCACCAGTGATTAAATATATTCGATTCAATAAAGTTCTCATCGAGAATACTCCTACAGTAAACAATAAAAAAATATAGGGATTAATTTTTACTCAGGATATAAACGTATATTTAACTAACATTCTCTGAGGGATGGGTAGAATATAGTCACAACAGTAACGTTTAATAAGTAAAACGTTACTGAAGGCGTTATTTATTACTGATACTCAGCAAGAAGCGCTTTACCTTCTGCACCAGCCTCTTCAGCCCATTCTTGTGACATTTGATCACCTACAGCGGTAAGTGCTTTGATTAATTCAGGATTTGGATCTACAACTTTAACCCCATGCTCCATTAACTCTTTATTTTTAATTTCAGTTTCATTAATCGCCAATTCCCAACCACGCTTTTCAGCGGCAGCCGCGGCAGTTAACAATGCTGATTGCATCGATTTATCTAATCGTTTGAATGAACGTTTATTAACAATCACCATATTTTTAGGGATCCACGCTTGTACATCCGTATAGTTGTCAACATAGTCCCAAGACTGGCTACTCACGCCGGTAGTGGGTGATGTGATCATCATATCGATAATACCAGTTGAAAATGCCTGCGGAATTTCAACGGTTTGAACCGTTGTTGGAGAAGCTTCAAGTAAAACGGCTAAACGGGATAGGGTGGAACTATAAGCACGTAGTTTTGCACCTTTAAAACTATCAATACTAGTTAGTGGCTCTTTACTGTAAACACCTTGAGGAGGCCAAGGCACAGAATACAATAACATTAATCCATTTTTGTTTAGTTTTGCTTCAATAATTGGCTTTGATACTTCGTATAACTTTTTTGCATCAGTAAAATTAGTTGCTAAAAAAGGGAGGTTATCAAGTTTATAGATAGGATCTTCATTACCTAATATCCCAATAAATACTTCCCCTATCGGCACTTGTTGGGTGCGAACTGCTCTTGGTATCTCTTTATGTTTAATCAAAGAAGCGCCAGCATGTACGATGATTTCAAAATCTCCATTAGTTGCTGCGTTTACATCCTTTGCAAACTGACGAATATTCTGAGTATGGTGTGTGGCATCTACGTAAGGTGTAGCCATATCCCATCGAGTAGCAGATATAGCAGAAGTAGAAATAACGCTGGCAGCTGTTATTGCTGCTATTTTAAAAATAGATTTCATAGATTATCCTTATCTTTATTGATCAACATTAATAACTCGAATTCAAATCACTTATAATATGAATACGATTTACATCCATTTTGAATTAGGAGCATAAAATGCACCAATTCATTACCCGTAAAATTTTATTTAGACTACACGAGAAAAATACAATATAACTAACTGTTATATTTGGTTATTAGTTTTATTTTTCTTCTTTTTGCTCAGAAAATTAATTTTTTACTTAATTTAAGTAACTTGATAGAGCAACTGCACCAATGTAATACAAAAATTTAAAAAAAATTTTGAGTTTAAAGCACCTCCAATTCGTCTTTTTTTCATATTTATGAAAACCCAAACAAGCTTCGTAATTCATTCAATAATCATAGGTACTCGTTACTGTAATCAGTGGTTTCATTACTTTTACTGAAATTTAGAAGCTATGTCTGTTTAATAATATTGCGATCATCTTTTATCAAACGGTATTCATATCGTAACGATACAAAATAATTAATTAACCAGTTGAGCCCTCATTATCAGTTAAACTCAATAGAGTGTATAAAATTTCTATTAACTCAGAATACAAAACACATTCAAAATACATACAAAATACATTTAAAACAAACATTACTAATGTCGATAATCATTTAAAACGAAGTCCATCACATTTAAATATTATTAATAAGTTAATAGGTTGTGATCAATTTATATTAAATTAAACAAACTAGTTCATTAAGCATAATTCTGCGATCTAGGTTTAATTATAATATAGGGCCCTTTAATGTTGAATCCACCATGGGAATTGACAGAAAAATGAGGAATAACTTTTAATAAACAACTTAAATGAATGGCAGTTTTTTAACATTTTACAAACAAAATATTAACAGAAATATTTACAGGGTCACGATAACGGTTAAAAGGTAGGTGCCGTTTACGTAGCTATGCAGTCATTTTATTTGATATATAACTGTATAACAGATCACTTTGATATGAAAAATTGCCGTAGTATTAGTTAGCTATTATATTAAGTGAATATTTTTTAAGGTGATAAAATGAAAAACTTATAAATAGAGTATTTAAGGATTTTTCTGGACCTCGGTAAAATTGAGATGTATTGAATTACTATTTACCAAATATGTATCTGCTCCATAGGACACTTCCACTCCTGCCTATCGCATTGAAGGATGGCCACTGCGTGGCGCTTTATTTATCCTCAGCTCAAGCAGGACATCACCATCAAAAGCCCCAAACGAAAAAAACCCTGTAGACAGAGTCTACAGGGTTTTTCCGTATTAGGCGCTTGGC
>NZ_JACJDP010000066.1:0-8739 GCF_014163575.1 Psychromonas sp. SR45-3 | reverse complement strand
ACAGATGCTAATTAAAAACCAGTTTAGTGATTATTCGTTAGGCTGGTTTTATTCTTTTAGACCTTTATTCCTTTATTCCTTTATTCCTTTAGAACTTTGTGCATTTATTCCATTTGCACCTTTATCACTGCAAATTACCTAACCATTGCTTTCATATGCTTTAAAATATCCACAGAGTGATCTTTCAATAAACATCGTTAAAACTCCCTTACATAAAGCCTATTTTATCTAATACAGACCTGCACCGAGACAGTGCAATCTATCAATACTTTTCTTTAATGGTGCAATAACCTTGCTACCTAATAGGGTGTAGGATGGCGCTTAAAACCTTAAATGACTGATAATAAAGACATAAGTACTTTTGGCACCCATCCTGCTACATGATAAACATACACAAGTGTATCGATTATTTAAAAGGGGCCAAAGAAATGATGAAAGCAGATCGTAAATTAGTAACCTCCGTTCAGACACGTTCGGTCTTACTAGTTGAAGATGTCATCATGAAGCCTTCACCGTTAAAAATTGCTTTGCAAGAACTTGGCTATACCATAACAAAACATATACAAACAAATAATTTTAAACAGCTTTCACTGAAAACGAGTGGTCAGCAACAATGGCATCAACAAATCCAAAAACAAGGCTCTCATCATGGTAAGCAAAGTACTAAAAATAAAATAGCTGCCCCGCTATTTGCTGATCTGTTGATCATCAATAGCAACTCTCCTGATGAATTATTATTAACCGTACTTGAAAACATTAATCAGTTGACGCCTTTACCAATTATCTTATTTACTAAAAATCAAACTGAGCATGTCATCCATGCTTCGATAAAAGTGGGTGTAAGCTCATATATTATTGATGCTGTAGACCCGACCCGGTTAAGCTTTTTAATGATGGTTGCTGAAGCACAATTTAAACAACGCCAATCATTATGCACAGAACTAGATAAAACAAGAGCACAGTTGGCTAACCGAAAAATTGTTGAACGTGCAAAAGGTTATTTAATGCAACAGAAAGGCATCACAGAGCAAGACGCCTTTGTTTTATTACGCACCATGGCAATGAATAATGGTCAAACATTAGCAACCGTCTCTCAGAATGTAACTGACATATATAGTTTAGATAATTAACTATTTCTGAATAACTGTATATAAAAACAGTCACAGTAATAACCATACTATTCAAATTCTATTAATGAAGATAGTCAGTAGATAGTAAGGGTAATATTTAAAATCCACACAATGATGTTTGGGTTTTAAAAAGAGCAACGACGCTCATCAACACTCTTTTACAAGAGGATTGATGCGCGTTTTTTTTTGCAAAAAATGTCTATTAATAAAAGGATTTTACAATATGAGTTGGATTAAACCCGTTAAGTTTGTGGCGAAGAAACTAGCACTGAGTATTGCTATCTCAGCGACAATTGTCTCTTTTTCACAAGCCGAAGAGTTAGGTTTCCCTGAAAAAGAAGAACTAAAGTTTGGTTTTATTAAGTTAACAGATATGGCACCGATCGCTATAGCCTACGAAAATGGATATTTTGAGGATGAAGGCTTATACGTGACCATTGAGGCACAAGCCAATTGGAAGGTGTTACTTAACGGTTTGATTGATGGCACGTTAGATGGTGCACATATGTTAGCGGGACAACCTATTGCGGCGACCATGGGTTTTGGTACAAAAGCACATATTATTACACCTTTTTCCATGGACTTAAATGGCAATGCGATCACGGTTTCTAATGAAATCTGGAAGCAGATGAAACCTAATATTCCTAAACAAGCTGATGGTTGGCCTGTTCATCCTATTAAAGCGGATGCACTAAAACCCGTTGTAGAATCTTATAAAGCACAGGGTAAACCGTTTAATTTAGGTATGGTTTTTCCAGTATCAACGCATAACTATGAATTACGTTATTGGTTAGCAGCTGGTGGTATTCATCCGGGCTTTTATGCACCACATAAAGGTGATACAAGTGGCCACATAGACAGTGATGCCATCTTATCAGTGACTCCGCCACCACAAATGCCATCAACACTAGAGGCGGGCACAATTTACGGTTACTCAGTGGGTGAACCATGGAATCAACAAGCCGTATTTAAAGGGATTGGTGTACCTGTCGTGACTGACTATGAAATTTGGAAAAATAATCCAGAGAAAGTGTTTGGTTTAACCGCTGAATTTGCAGAGAAATACCCTAATACAACAATCCGTTTAACACGTGCACTAATTCGTGCAGCTATGTGGCTAGACGAAAAAGACAATGCTAACCGCCCTGCTGCAGTAAAAATATTGTCACAATCTAATTATGTTGGGGCTGATTACGAAGTTATTGCCAACAGCATGACCGGCACTTTTGAATATGAAAAAGGCGATAAACGTGCAGTGCCTGATTTCAATGTATTCTTTAGATACAATGCAACTTATCCGTACTACTCAGATGCTATCTGGTACTTAACGCAAATGCGTCGTTGGGGACAGATTTCAGAAGCAAAATCTGACCAATGGTACAAAGACTTAGCGAAGAAAGTCTATCGTCCTGACATCTACCAGAAAGCCGCGCAATCATTGATTGATGAGAAGTTAGCGAAGGCCAAAGACTTTCCTGATTTTACCACTGAAAAAGGCTTTAGAGCACCACAAACTCACTTTATTGATGACTTAGTTTATGACGGTAATACACCTAATGCTTATATCGATTCATTTAAAATTGGTCTTAAAAAAGAAGACAAACTTTAAGATCCTATTTAATTAATCATTACTGGATTCGAGCTTAATCGGCACAATTGTTATAAGAAAAAACAATAACAAACGAATAAGAACTCGAATCCAATCATATTAATTGCAGTGACTCAAATTAATAAATTTTACGCACAATAAAGTATTTACTTAATGGCAATATCAGCCAAGGGCATATTCTTATGAAACGTAAATTTGAAAAATAAAATAACACTGTCTACTGCACTTAGTATCACTAGCGTTAACAAGGAATCGTGACCATGACAACCATTTCACTGAGTAATAAATTAACACTCTCTCCCACTTTAATGAGCAACTTACAGGGTTTATTTAAGTCGGCTTGCCAAATATTTATCTTGCCACTACTTGGTATCATGATCTTTTTATTACTATGGAGCATTGCCGCAAAAAATATTCATACGTCTTTAGGTGATTTCCCGGGGCCAACGGCTGTTTACCAACAGTTTCACTCTCTTTATGATGAACATACAGCCGAACGCATAAAAGCCGATAAATTCTACGATCGCCAACAAATTCGTAATGATAAAAGATTAGCTGCAGATCCTAGTTATCAAGTCAAAATTAGAAACTACACAGGTAAAGAAACGTTCTTGGATCAAATTGTAACCAGTTTAATCACGGTCACCAGTGGTTTTTTATTAGCGGCGATCATCGCTATCCCATTAGGCATTGCCATGGGATTGAGTAAAAACTTAAACTCAGCGGTAAACCCCATTATACAAATTTTTAAACCTGTCTCGCCATTAGCGTGGCTTCCACTGGTTACTATGGTCGTCAGCGCTTTGTATGTGTCAGATGACCCTTTAGTCTCTAAATCATTTGTGAACTCACTATTAACCGTCACTTTATGTAGCTTATGGCCAATGGTCATTAATACCTCAATTGGTGTTTCTTCATTAGATCAAGACTTAAAAAATGTCAGCCGTGTTTTGCGTTTACCTCTGTTTACTCATGTTCGGAAAATTGTATTACCAGCCTCTGTACCCATGATATTTACAGGCATGCGTTTGTCATTTGGTGTGGCATGGATGGTATTAATCGCCGCCGAAATGCTAGCTCAAAATCCTGGCTTGGGTAAGTTCGTTTGGGATGAGTTTCAAAATGGTAGCTCTGATTCCTTAGCAAGAATTATGGCAGCAGTGATAGTGATAGGTTTTATTGGCTTTGTACTTGATAGAGGCATGTTGCAACTACAACGAATGGCTTCTTGGGATAAATCATCAACTACGGTTTAGTGTTGACTTGGCAATGAAGAAAAAAGCAAACAATCTAGCAGTCAAATTTATTTAAACGAAGTATCAGAAATTAAGGAAAGAAGAATGAGCATTTTACTTGATATCAGCAATATAGATATGGTGTTTCCAACCCCTACCGGTGGTTTTACCGCATTAAAAAATGTTGATTTAAAAATTAAAAAAGGTGAATTTGTGTCACTAATTGGCCATTCAGGCTGTGGTAAATCTACCGTGTTAAATGTGGTTGCGGGGCTTTATCAAGCAACTAAGGGGGGGGTGATTTTAAGCGGTAAAGAAGTTACCGAACCAGGACCAGAGAGAGCCGTTGTATTTCAAAACCATTCTTTATTGCCTTGGTTAACAGCTTATCAAAACGTAGAGTTAGCAGTTGAGCAAGTCTTTGGTAAAACCATGAGTAAACCCGAGAAAAAAGAATGGATTGAACATAATCTGAAATTGGTACACATGGATCATGCAATGAATAAACGTCCCAACGAAATATCTGGTGGTATGAAACAACGTGTCGGTATCGCTCGTGCGTTAGCGATGCAGCCCGAGGTTTTATTAATGGATGAGCCTTTTGGAGCATTGGATGCATTGACTAGAGCACATATGCAAGACTCTTTGATGGAGATTCAAAATGAGCTCAACAATACCGTTATTATGATCACCCATGATGTAGATGAAGCGGTATTACTGTCAGATAAAATAGTGATGATGACTAACGGGCCGAGTGCAACCATTGGTGAAATCTTGAATGTTGAATTAGAGCGTCCGCGAGACCGTTTAAGTTTATCAAAAGATATGCATTACAATCGTCTACGTTCAGAGGTATTAACTTTTTTGTATGAAAAACAGCGTAAAGTAGAAACGATTCGAAACAAAACTATACCTGCGACAAACGAACCTAAAACAGCTTAATGGTGAATACTATTATGTATTCACCAACATTCAGTAACTAGATCACTTTGATAACAAACTATCGGTGATCTAGGTTTTTTTGAACGTTTGTTGCTAAAAAAGTGCTTAAGGTAATGACAAATGACCTCACTACATGTATCAGCCAAGTTATCTTTTGATGTTAATCAAGCACTTAATGAAGTAATCGACCTTAACGAACATAAAAAGCAATAGAGATAAAATGACTGACCGACCCCATCAACACAAACAAGTGCCAAATACCATGAGCATGTTTTAACTTATCAAAGTCGTCCAAGACATAAAACACAATCCCCACAGTATAAGCGATGCCACCGACCGTTAACCATGTAATACCAGGTCCTGGAATAGCATTTTGCAAACTACTGTATTTAAAAACACATATCCACCCCATGGCCAAATAGATAATGATTTGCAACCACTCTATGCGCTTTACAATCAGTACATCAATGACCAAACCAATGACAGCGAGTCCCCACACTAAAGCTAACATCAACATGCCTCCATCTCCTTCTAAAGACAGCAACATATAAGGTGTATAAGTGCCTGCAATTAAAAGGTAAATTGACACATGATCTAACTGTTGGAATACTTTTTTAAGTTTAACGCTTTGCAAACTATGGTACAGAGTGGACATGCTATAAAGCATAATCAAGGTTAAGCCGAAGACAACAAAACTCACGACTATTCGCCAATGCGCTTGTTCAAAAGCAATAGTTAACAACGACCCAAAGCCGACCAATGCTAATATAGCCCCAACAAGGTGAGTGATACTATTTAGCTTTTCACCGTAGTACATAAAACGTCTTCCTCTTAATACATAAAGTTCATTTACAACGTGACTTAAGTATTTAAATAATAAGCGTATAATCATCGAACACATGATCAGTTAAACTCAATGAACTAGTCACTTCAGCAGCCAAGTAAGCAGACAGTTAAACGCGCAGCAAATTCAGTTTACTCTGTTTTTAAGCATCTAAAGAGGAAAATACATGTCACAAAATACATTCTATCCGATCGGACAAGCAGGTATCGCTTGGTCTGATACTGAAAAAAAACAATGGTTAAACGCTTGTGTAAAATCTCGTTCATATCTGCAACAAGTGGTAACGTCGTTGGAACAATTGAGCAGCGAATTTGACCTTGTGCAATATGGAGCTTTAAGTATTAACCCTAGCAGTTACCCTTTGTTTGCATTAACCAATCAACAATGGGATCGTAATAAACCCATCATATTAGTCACTGGCGGTGTACATGGATATGAAACTAGTGGCGTCCACGGTGCCATTCAGTTTTTACAAACGGCCACAAATGAATATTCCGAGCATGTTAATATCGTTGTTTTACCCTGTGTGAGCCCATGGGGATACGAACATATTATTCGTTGGAATCCTTATGCCATCGATCCAAACCGCTCTTTTACAGTCAATAGCCCAAGTGAAGAAGCCAGTAATGCGATGCGCTTTGTCGCTGGATTAGAAGGAGAAATAATTCTTCATATCGATTTACACGAGACAACAGATTCTGATGAAAGTGAGTTTAGACCGGCATTAGCAGCAAGAGACGGTGAAGACTATATTCCAGGTGCTATCCCCGATGGATTTTATTTAGTGGGTGACGCTGAAAATAAACAAACCGCTTTCCAAGCCGCAATCATTAAAGCGGTTAAACAAGTGACGCATATTGCACCCGCAGATGATCAAGGCGAAATAATTGGCTCGATAGCAGAAGATGAAGGTGTCATTTACTATCCGGTTAAACAGTTGGGTTTATGTGGTGGGATGACCAACGCACTTTATACAACAACAACAGAGGTTTACCCTGATAGTGAAAAAGCCACGGATGAAGATTGTAATAACGCACAAGTAGCCGCAATTAAAGCCGCCTTAGATTTTGTACTGACTGCTAACAAATAGACTTAATAGTATTGAATAACAGTTCTAACTGACGTTATTAATTAAAAAATAACGTCATTGTAGTCGTTAAAGTTATTAATCTACTACTGAGCAGTGGATCACATTGCGCTGCATAAATTAAGTCGCGCATTTTTTAGACCTTCTTTATCTTTGTATAAACCGATTTAAATTCTTTCAACGCCTTTTAAGCGTTTGTCAGCCAAGGTTGTAAAAGGTCAGGTAGTCTAAGTCATGGTACTAACCACTTCAGTGATACCAACAATGACCATTTGCATTCCGATCACCGCAAGAATTAACCCCATTAGACGGGTTACAATACTCAAACCACTCTTACCTATCACCGCTAGAATATTTGAACTAAATATAAAACAGATAAAGGTGATAATGCATAACACCGCAAATACAGAAACAGTCACTAAGATACCAGATATTTCACCTGATGAAGAATAATTCATAGCAGTAGCTATCGTACCTGGGCCAGCAAGTAAAGGGACGGCTAAAGGGGAAACGGCGACATCTGTTTCATCTTTGTTTTCAGCGGAGTGTAACTTAGAACCGTGCCCATTAAGCATGTGATACCCAACAAGAAACACCAAAATTCCACCAGTTATTCTCAAGGCTGAAATGGTGATACCAAATAAGTGAAAAATTGCTTTACCAAGTAAAGAAAAAGACAAGATCACAATAAACGTAATAATTAAGGCTTTAGCTGCAATTTTTATTTGTTCAGTTTTGGGTTTATCACCCACCACCCCTGCAAAAGCAGCCGTATTAGCGATGGGATTCATGATCGCAAAAAAACCTAAAAAGACGGTGATTACTTGTGTATATAAATCATTCATTGACGATTATCCTTTGATGAGCCGAGTAAACAGTTGAAATATAATTAACTAGACTATAAATTTAACTTTGATTACTTTTAACCTATATAATTCCAAGCTTACATTTTCCATTTTATAAATTACTACATTTTTAACTTACATTACTTTAGCTTACATTAACTTAAGGCGCTTTAACTTATGTTGCTTTGTTTATGAAATGACAAGATTTCGTGTTCAGTTAAATATCGCCAATCACCTACTTCAACATCCAATTTTATAGCCCCAATTTGTTCTCTATGCAACGATAAAACACGATTACCAACCGCAGCAAACATACGTTTTACCTGATGAAACTTACCTTCAGTAATAGTTAACAAAACCTCTGTGTCACTGATCATTTCTAAACAGGCTGGTAACGTTAAATTGTTCTCTCCTTGTAACTGAATACCTTGTTCAAACCTCTTTATCACCTCCTGGTTAATCTGTCGGGATAATCCTACACGGTATACTTTTTTACAGCCATTATTGGGCGACGTGATATTAAATGTCCAACGCCCATCATCTGTAATCAAAATTAACCCAGTGGTATCTGCGTCTAAGCGCCCTGCTATATGTAACTCAGAAACGAGCTCTAGATTCTGTACAACCTGATCATTTCTATTTTTACTAGAATAGTTTAATAAATTAAGCACTGAGGGATAAACATCATCTACATTTGAACAGATAAAATTGGCGGGTTTGTGCAGTAATAAATAACGAAATGGACGAGCTGTTAATACTTGATTTTGGTGCTTAATAACATTATTTTCATGAACTTGAGTAGCAACCGATTTGATCACTTGCTCGTTAACAGTGATCTCGCCCGACTCTATTGCCGTGATGACTTGCTGCTTTGTTAATTTCGTACTTTTACAAATAAATTTATCTAAACGCATTATGCTACCGAGTTAATTGAATATGGCTTTAAATAGGAGATTACCAAGTATTTACGTTAAGGTTTACTCAATATATTTACCCAGTTACAAAATAGATTAGCGGTACAGATATACGTTACACAATTATTCACCA
>NZ_JACJDP010000065.1:0-9898 GCF_014163575.1 Psychromonas sp. SR45-3 | reverse complement strand
TTTATTGCATTTTTATTGTAAGGTAAATTAGCCAACAAGGTTAAATAAGGTGTTAAGCTTACATGTGGAAATAAAAAATAGTGTAAATAAAGTTAAATAACTCTTGTAGAAATGACTTAACATATGCGTTTTTTGTAGTTAATAAGTAGAGTTATGTTATTAAAAAAAACATTAAAAAATGAAACTT
Source organism: Psychromonas sp. SR45-3 (assembly GCF_014163575.1). NCBI lineage: Bacteria > Pseudomonadati > Pseudomonadota > Gammaproteobacteria > Alteromonadales > Psychromonadaceae > Psychromonas > Psychromonas sp. SR45-3. Next base: position 9,711 of record NZ_JACJDP010000065.1, on the reverse strand, counting down.
ATTTATTGAGTGTGAAGATTTTTTCAGACTATAATTTCTACAATAGAAAGTAGGTTAATCGTTAGAGGGTAGCCTAATGGTGTCCATACGTCACCATTGGTAAGTGGCCAGAAAAAAGCCAATAATTCCGAGTTAATCGTCAATATTTTGCTAAGTTCATTACTATATTCATTACTAAATTTAATGCTAGATTGACTGCTAAATTGACTGTCTGAGAGAAGCTGCTTTATCGTTGATACTGGTGGTTATAATTGAGTAGTAATAGTTGAGTAGTAATAATTGAGTAGTAATATTTGAGAAGTAGATTAATACAGTTAATTCTTTATCGAGTCACTAGGTTAAAACGGCTAGTCTGGAGGTTCGAGTTAACGACTGAATAATGTATATTGCTTGCTAACGAATATAAATATAGTTAAATAAGAAATGAAATAAAATTGCTGCCCACTAACAAACTGGCTAAGAAAGTAGATAAGCAGCAATGTTGGTCATGGTTAGTGTCTATTTAAAACATTAAACCAAGCTTAGTTTTGTTTTTTTATTGTGGTGTAGTGGTAATCCACATCAACTACAGCACGATAAACAACTTGATCACGCGTTTGAGCAAACTCTTTAATCGTGACTTTTGATTTATCAATAGTCAGATCTTGTGCTGGCGAATTACTGATCACTGTTAACGCATGGCGTAATTCGTTCGCTGGCAATTTTTTGAGTCCATCAAGGTAGTCAAAACCTGCATCATAAGCTGCTGTTTTATTTGTGTACGCATCAGTGCTGAATGTTTTGTCTGAATGAACAACTTGTGTTGCTGCAAAAACACTTGAACTAACTAATAGTGCTGCTGCTACTGCTGTTAATGTTGTAAAATTTTTCATGTTTATGCCCTTAATAATATTATTTATAAGATATATGTTGTCGCTACCTATTGGCGTTCACGACTTGTTTGTGTTTTTCTTTGTTAATTCTGTTCTTTGTACTGCTAAGCGACGATTAATTGTCATTTTTTTTCGTGGTGTAGTTGTAATCAACATTCACTATTGCGCGGTAAGCAATTTGTCCGCGAGTTTGCGCAAATTCTTCAATTGATACGTTAGTGTTGTTAATTCTAATGTCTTTAGTTGGCGTGGTAGAAATAAGGACCAATTCATGACTTAATTTGTTTTCAGGTAACTGTTTAAGTTGATCAACATAATCAAAACCTGCTTCGTAAGCCGATGCTTTATCTGTAAATGCATCAGTACTGAAATTTTTATCAGAATGTATTATTTGCGTACTTGCAAAAACACTTGAGCTAATAAGTAAAGTTGCTACTAGAATTGTAAAGTTTTTCATTTTTAATGCCTTAAATAATTGGTTCAGTTCTTGTTAATGACTTGTTTGAGTTGAATGAGTTATTAATGTGTTGCCGCTACTGTCTCACTCGATATAGCTATTATGCGCTTCATTTATGTGATCTTCATCACTTTTTATTTCCATTCATTATGGGTTTTTTGGTCATTAATCGAATGTTAAATGACCAGGTTTACTCAGCATTCAACTTGAATTAAACGAGCATAAGTATGTAGCGGCAAAGTAGCCTGCAATGCCATTTTTAAAGATTAGCCATTTAGGTTGTAAGCACATGTTTTTAAAATATTGACAGCGGGTTCACGTAGTGAACTGATTGAAAGTTAATCATATTTTTCTAGTCTGGATATTCGAGCAGGTGGCGAAATAATGCAGCTGATTAATAGCGGCTATAAGCATAAAGATGAAGAGCTAATGGTTAAATTAAGTTATTAGCGGTCAGTGGTCAGTCGTCAGCCATTAGCTATTACCCTAAAGTGACAGAAATAAAGATGTTTCTGCGCGGTTTATTCGAGGGAGTCTAATTTGAAAATTCTGTTTACAAAATAAAGTTGCGTGGTGACTGTCGAGGATTAGCTATTTGAGCAGTATAAAGTTTAAAAGTTGAAAGGACTTGCTAGCAATAGATCGCATTATTGTTAGCAAGTAACGGTTATAGCTTTTGTCATTCTATTGCTTTGTTATTAAATAGCTGCAGCCACTCTGCAACCATTTTCATATTATAACCACAAATCCTTAATAGGTGTGTCAGGGCTAAAATGATACCCCACTTGCGCCTGTAGCAACTCCGCAGTAGCAATTGCATCGGTTAAGGCGTCATGTGGTTGATAAGTAGGTAAATTATAGCGCGTTCGACTTTGCCCTAGGCGAATCGAGGCTGGCTTTTTGCCACGTAATCTATTTAAAAATCCAGCTGCTAGCTTTCTTTGTATGTTAGATTCGATTTGCATAGTATCAACCACAGGGAAAACAATGCCTTCTTTAATAAGCGCACGTAAATGTAAATCTAAGAAAGGGCGCTCGATATTACGGTAATGAACCACTACTACTTTACCCGCTAACTGATCAAGTAACTGATCTAGAATACGCCTTAAGTCCGGTGCACCTTTTAAATCTGAATGGGTGATCCCATGAATAATAATAGAGTCTTCTTGTAACTTATCTTTAGGGTTAATAAACCAACTTTTAGCTTGATTACAATAAATGCGTTTTAAGGTAAAAGGTACTAAACCAATACTAATAATGCTATTTTTTTTAGGATCTAATCCTGTAGTTTCAAAATCTAAAGCAACAAATTCAATGTCTTGAAGTTTTGTATCGTCATGATATGTGCCCACATCATAAAACTTCTTGAGACGTTCATCCTTGCTTAACTGGGCTTTTAACTTTAAAAAAGCAGACCAGTTTAAGACCTCTTTGTTAATAAAATTATACATAGACGATCCTTAAAGAGTGGCACTATAACGATATTTTAAGAAATTTTGCGCGTTACTTAATACTAAAAACGCATCCTTTAAATTTCGTCTTTCAAAATCAGACATATTTTCAGGTTCAATATTATTATCAGGCTCAATATCCGATTCAATATCTAATGCTTGGTGGCGTAATCTTACTAACGAGATAAGCTCCATGGCATGTTGTAAATCTTCACCTTTAGATTTAGGTAAAATGCCTGCTTCAATAATATCTTCCAAACGGTCAAAGGAGTTTTGAGATTGAGAACCAATGGCTAACGCATGCACACGAATCAAGTCTGCAAGTGGTGCTGTTCCACGACGTTTTAAGTTGATGGAATTATTATGACGACCATCACTTTCCATCACAAAATCTTTAAAGAAACCCAGAGGTGGTTTTCTATTCAGCGCATTACGGGCCAAACAAGCTAAGAAACGATTATTCTTTTTGGCGCGACGTAAAATAAAGGCATTTAAATGCTCAGCCCATTTTATGCGTCCATAAACACCGGTTAAATCAAAGAAAATATTACAATTTAATAGCGCTTTAGGGTTTGGATTATCAATCCAACTTGCGAAGCATTCTTCCCATTCGATTTGTGTTTTACGAAACTCTGGATTGGTGGCCATAATATCACCGGTACAATAAATGTAACCGCAGGCCGCTAAACCATCGCAAACAAAGTGCGATAATTTCTCAAAATATTCACCGTGTACTGCTGGGTCATAACTATTATCAAGAATAATGGCATTATCTTGATCGGTTACCATCAATTGTTCATCACGGGCCATTGAACCCAATGCTAAGAAGCAAAATGGAATAGGGGCCGGGCCAAACTCCTCTTCCGCCAATTCTAATAAACGTTGTTTAAAGCTACGTCCAATCTCTGACATCGCACGCCCAACCATGTGCGAGTTCGCATCTTCGTTCACCATACGGACAAAACAATCTTTCAACTGTTTTGATAATAGAGCAAGATCTTCAGGGCTTTGTTGCTGGAAAATGCTACTAACAAACAACAAACTATTTTGAGATTCATAGCGAATAATGTCAGACACTTCAATTAAGCCAATCGGTTTTTTATTTTTAAGCACAGGTAAATGATGCACGTTGTTGCGTAGCATGATCAACATGGCTTCAAAAATATAGGCATTATGATCTAAAGAAATCAGTTCTGTAGACATGACCTCAGAAACGGGGCTATCAATACTTAAGCCTGCAGCAATCACTTTTGCACATAAATCATGTTCGGAAATTAGACCCACTAGGTTATTTCCCTCACTGTCATCGAGGCTAGGGTCATTAATTAAAGCGGCAGATTGATATTCTTCTGCCATCATTTGTGCAACCGCTTGCACACTGGTATCAATCGGAACAATCAAAGGTTCGCGTGTAATTAATTTTTTTACTTTTGAAGTGGTAAGCGCATTGGCATCATCACTATTACTTTCTACCGCTTGTTTTAAACGAGTACTATCTTCTGCTTCTACGAAATCAGCAAAGGATTCAAAACGCTCACATAAATCATAAAAGATAACCGCTGGAATGCAGTATAAAAGGGTGTCTTTGGTGGTTTTAGCGGGAAAACGTACTTTATTATTGGTGAGTAGCCCCATTTGCCCAAATAATTGCCCTTGGTCTAGACGATTATAGAGATTGCCATTACGACGAAATAATTCAACAATACCGCTGCGGATCATATACAACTCGCTAATCTCATCCTTAAAATCGATGATGGTTGTATTGGCACGGAAATAAGATATTTCAACACTTTGTACCACTTCAGCTAAAGCTTCTTCGGGCAGTTCATCAAAAGGGGCGTATTGACTGATAAAGTCTTTTATTTCTAATAATTCAACGTCCATAGGCTACTCATTATATAGGTGAGGGTTTTGTGCGATATTACACAACTTTTATTGACTATGTTAGCGGCGACTGATCTTTCCTATCTATTTGTTTAAAAAATATCTTAGCAAATGAAATAGCTATAATTGATAGAGCCTATAACGCTTATAAATTGTTCATAATGAAGTGGTTAATGACGATTAATTCAATGCTTAGGTAAATCTATCAGTATTAGAAGGCGCACTAAATATTAACTTTATGTTATATAAACCTAGGTTGTCTTAACCAGTAATTTAAAGCACTATATTGTTCTCGTATGTGCACCTTAAATATCACACTAAAATAATACTTTAATGGCCTATTTTTTTCATTGCTATGACCATGCTATGACCATGATAAGGATAATGTAGGATTATTAAAGGACGTCCATTTTGCGCAGAGTTAAAGGCCACATCGCCTTTGCTCATATTAATTGCATCACGATTAACTGTTATTAATAAGGAAATATAATGACTGACTCAGAAGCTCGCCGCCCATTAAAAGTGCGCGATTTGACGATTATGAATAAAATAGCGACATCTTTGAGTAAGCGTAATATTTCACCTAATCAAATATCAATAGCTAGTATCTTTTTTGCACTACTAGCGGGGCTTTGTTTACTTTCGATAGGCGCTGGCGCAACTATCTGGTTGAGTTGGTTAGCTGCTTTATTGGTGCAATGCCGCCTATTATGTAATTTATTTGATGGCATGGTAGCCATGGAAGGGGGAAAATCAACATCATCTGGTGAATTATTTAATGATATTCCAGATAGAATTGCGGATCCCTTGATTTTAGTCTGCGCTGGTTATGCCATTGCTAGCTTGCCATGGGCGATTGAACTAGGGTGGTTAGCCGGACTGTTGGCGGTTAAAACGGCTTATGTGCGTGTGTTAGCAACATCTATCGGTGCACCAACTTTATTTACCGGCCCAATGGCAAAACAACATCGAATGGCGGTGATCACCTTTGTCTTGCTATTACTGCCTATCGAAACATCAGTATTTGCAACACAAGGATATGTTTTACTCCTTGGCCTATCGATTATCTGTTTCGGTTGTTTACTGACTTTATATAAACGCGCTCGCTCGGCATACCAATATTTAGAATCGCCAGAGCAAAATCAACACACCCATACTCAACACAACAATACTCAGCACACCAATACTCAACACAACAAGCCTCAAGACAATAATACTCAACACAACAGGCCTGAGCACAATAATCGTCAACGCAATAAGCATGAGGACAATACTGATGTTTAATATACCGACTCACTCTTTTTATATGATGATATTTGTAGTGATCTTACTGATCACGGGTTCTTTAATTCGTTGGCGTTTGCAGGTAAAAAATCCACAAACAGATTACTTAGAACTAAAACAACGCATTCAATCTTGGTGGTGGATGATTGCAATTTTATTTGGCATTTTATTAGCCCCCACAACCATCTCCATTATCTTTTTTGCGCTGTTGAGCTTTTTAGCGTTAAAAGAATTTTTCTCGATCATGCCCACTCGACAAGCCGATAGACGCATTTTATTATGGGCCTATCTTGCCATTCCATTGCAGTATTATTGGGTTGCTAGCAACTGGTATGGCATGTTTCTTATCTTTATTCCTATCTACGTGTTCTTATTTTTACCAATGCGCGCAGTGTTTATTGGAGAAACCAAAGGCTTCATTCGCTCTTTAGGGACTATTCACTGGGCAGTCATGCTGTCCGTATTATGTGTTAGTCACATTGCTTATTTATTACAACTTCCCGTTAAAAATGAGCAAGCCGGAGCATTGGGATTAGTTTTATTTCTGATTTTTATCACCCAGTTTAACGATGTATGCCAATATATTTGGGGTAAAACCTTAGGTAAACATAAAATAATTCCTAAAGTAAGCCCTAAAAAAACATGGGAAGGATTTATTGGAGGAGTGATAACCGTCACCCTTATCTCTGGTTGTGTTGCGCCTTACTTAACGCCACTAACAATGGTCCAAGGCTTTGTAGCTGGTACATTAATCGCAATCAGCGGATTTGTGGGCGATGTGGTAATTTCGTCGGTTAAACGAGATTTAGCGATTAAAGACAGTGGTACATTAATTCCAGGCCATGGCGGGTTATTGGATCGAATAGATAGCTTGATTTATACGGCGCCATTATTCTTCCACTTCCTCTATTATTTACATTATTAACCGGTATCAGGTGAGGGCATCTCGAATACGTATTACTTTTCATCAAATAAGCGTGCTCGTGAGTATCAAAGTAGGACTTAATAAGGATTGTTAATGAACCGATTTTTAAAAATATTATTTTTTGCATTATTGGTTAAACCTATGGTGTTGTTGGGTTTAGGTTTAAATGTGTTTTTTAAAGCGAAATTGCCTAAACAGGGACCTGCGATTGTTGTTGCAAACCATAACAGCCACTTAGATACCCTCGTCTTGATGAGCTTATACCCATTAAGTCAAATCCATAAAATAAGACCCGTTGCCGCCGCTGATTATTTTTTAAAAAATAAACTACTGGCTTGGTTCTCATTGAACATTATTGGCATTATTCCAATGCAACGTAAACATATACGCGATACGTCAGTCTTATTTGCACAATGTCATCGTGCATTAGACAACGGAGATATTTTGCTTTTATTTCCAGAAGGTTCTCGTGGCAAGCCAGAACAACTCAGTGATTTAAAGCGTGGCGTACACCACTTAATTAAAAGCAGAGAAACACTAAAAGTAGTACCTGTTATGATGCATGGTTTAGGCAAAGCGTTACCCAAAGGTGAAATGATTTTTGTGCCATTTAACTGTGATGTAGTGGTAGGGGATGCAATCCCATTTAATAGCGATGCAAAATGTTATATTGACTCCGTTAGCGATGCGTTAACTCTGCTATTAGCCTTGTGTATGACGCGTCAATCTGTTGTAAAAGACGATTTAGAATAACATTGTTCGTACTCATGATAGTCACCGTAGCAATGAAGCTTAAGATTATTGTTATAACTATCACCAGACTTTGAATTAACCCAGTATTAAATCCATTATTAATTCAAATTCAATCCAAGATAACCATACACAATGTCATGTTTTAGCTTAGCACTCTTTATGACTATTTTATTATTTTAAAAAAGGATTTTTTAATGGGAATGTCGACAAGATTAGACTTGTTTATTGATGTTGTTCAACACGGATCCTTCGCAAAAGCTGCTGGAATACGTAACATTGACCGCTCTGCATTATCTAAACAGATAAAGTTATTGGAAGATGACCTAGGGGTGCGTTTATTAAATCGATCAACGCGATCAGTTTCGCTCACGGATGCTGGCAAGGAGATATTTAAACAAGCTGAAGCAATGAGAGAATTATTGGCTAATACCCAGCGCCTCGCAGATTCCTTTCATTCAGAACCCAAAGGGTTACTGCGTATTACCTGCCCAACGTTATTTGGTAAAATGTATATTCAAAAAGCCGTGGCACTGTTTATGGCCAAGTATCCACAAACTCATATCAAATTAGTATTTGAGGATAAACGCTCGGATATTATTGGTGAGCGGTTTGATATTGCTTTTCGCATCGGACCGGCTCGAGACTCAAACTTAATTGCTCGAAAGTTAGCGGGAGCTAAGTTCGCAATACTGGCCTCTGAAAGTTTTATTAAAACCTACGGTGAACCGAAAACACCTGAAGAACTTATTAAATTACCTGCAATTATCTATGCCAATGGTGAAAATACATTTAATAAATTAACGCTCTCAGAAACACCTGGTAGCGATCAAATGCGTAGTCATAATATGGTTGGGCGTCTCGAGGTCAATGAAATAAGCGTTATCATTGATGCGCTACAAGCTGGATTGGGTTATTCACAACGCGGCTTATTTACTTTAGATAAAAATATTAAAGAACTAGGGTTAGTACCGTTACTCACAAATTATAAACTAGAGACGAGGGATTGGGGTGTTTACGCTGTTTATCCCCACAGAAATCAAACGCCTCTGGTGAAGTTATTTATTGAAATCGTAAAGGAACTAGTCGGCTCTCCGCCGATATGGGATAACTATATTGATAACTTTGATCAAATGTATAAATAGGCTAAAAGTATAAATAGGCTAAAGTTATAAATAGTCGAGAGACATAAACAGACCTGATCTATAAATAATTTGGATGTATATACAGCAACGTCATAAACAAAAAAAATGCCGCTAACTATGTAAGTCAACGGCATTTTCGGTGATGAACCTTTTCTTATCGTTATAACGGTAAGTTATAACGATAAACTAAATAAATTAGTCTTGTGTTTTGATTGTAGTGAAGTGGTAATCCACATCAACCACTGCACGGTAAGCAACTTGATCACGTGTTTGAGCGAACTCTTGGATCGTTACTTTTGATTTATCAATGGTTAAATCTTGTGCTGGTGAATTGCTGATCACAGTTAGTTCGTGACGTAATTCATTAGCAGGTAATTTTTTTAGACCATCGATGTAATCAAAACCAGCATCATAAGCGGCTGCTTTATCTGTGAATGCATCAGTGGTGAACATTTTGTCTGAATGCACAACTTGTGTCGCTGCAAATGCACTTGAACTTACTAATAATGTCGCTGCGATGGCTGTTAATGTTGTAAATTTTTTCATGAGAAACCCCTTAATTAATCTGTTGTCATCAACACTTATTGTTATAAGTGATGATTTATTCTGTTTGTCGCTAGCGCTGATTGGCTTAATTAGCTAGCAGTAGCGACTTAATTTCTTTAACTCGAACCGTTAATTAGTTAGTTGAGCGTAAAGTCGAAAAGTGGTAATCCACATCAACTACTGCACGGTAAGCTACTTGGTCACGTGTTTGAGCAAACTCTTGAATTGTTACTTTAGCGTTATCAATTTTAATATCGTTTGCAGGTGTTTCACTGATAACGATTAATTTTTGACGTAACTCATTCGCAGATAATGTGTTAAGTGAATCGATGTAATCGAATCCAGCATCATAAGCCGCTGCTTTATCTGTGAAGGCATCAGTGCTGAATGTTTTGTC
>NZ_JACJDP010000064.1:0-10560 GCF_014163575.1 Psychromonas sp. SR45-3 | reverse complement strand
CATTGATAAATCAAAAGTAACGATCCAAGAGTTCGCTCAAACACGTGATCAAGTTGCTTACCGTGCAGTGGTTGATGTGGATTACCACTTCACTACAATCAAAACACAAGACTAAATTAGTTTATTGTTTTAACTTATCATTAGAACGATAAGAAAAGGTTCATCACCGAAAATGCCGTTGACTTACATAGTTAGCGGCATTTTTTTGTTTATTTATTTTGATGCCTGCCATTAGCCGCTACCAACTAGCAATCGGGCAACGAGTAACGAGTAAACCAGCTAAATGTTTTTACCAATCATCACACCGAGTAAGAATGTGTATTATCCCCCAATTAGCTTGTAACAGTGGTCCAATAGCGCAACTAGCACAGCTCTTTGCAAAGATTTATTGCATCTAATTATTGTTTTTCGCCTGTTCGTTTGGTCTTGTTTGATAAAAATCATATAAGACTTCTAAACACTGCAATTATTGTTCAATCAATGTTTGAGCGTCATCGCTATAGATTTTTGATTCTGCACCTTTGATTTAATATCCATTTATCCTGATCTATTAACGTTAACTAAGCCCCTATCCAGATGATTGAATGTTTCGTTATCGATTCAAAAAGTGTAATCAAGCTAAGCCGTAGTTCAGATTAACAGTTGACTTATTTTATAATGAGTACTCACTATTACATTAGTGCTCAGAAGATGGGTTAAGTTTTACAAACAATGAACAACAATGAAAAAATTAAAAAATGCAATAAATGACCTTACAGCCCTTGCTTTTCAAGTATTGAGCGATAAAAATAGCGAGTTAACCAAGCGAAGACTTTCCATGTAAATTGTTTAGGTTTATTCAAGTGTTGGCAATATACATAGCTATATTCTATGCAGGCCTTTGCTCTTCGGTTACGTTTGAAATCAGGCGCTCCAGAGCTCATGTTAAAGCGTAGATCATGTCGTTTTGCATAATCGATAGTAAATGCTGAAGCACGTCTATATAAGGCGAGTTTTTGTGGCAGTTGAGTATCGTAGCCTAAAATAGGGCACGTCATATCCGCTTCAATAATCACCATGCCAACAGTCGCTAACATCTGCCCTTGATGAAATAATCCATACAATGATATCAACCCCATCTGCACAGCTTGTATAAAATATGAGAGAGTAAATTGAATATTATGTTCACTGTATTTTTGTAAATACAGTAAGTCATAAAGTACTTTTGCACGTTTTATATCGTCTTCAGCAAACAACTTTTTGAACTGCCATTGTGGTTGTTTTAATAAACGTAAGTCATGCTTTAAATCTTTCCCTGCCACCACCGTTTGCAAGTTGATATGCAAATACACTTGTCGGGTAACAATAGCTATCCAACCATCTTTTTCACAGCGCTCAATAATAGGACTATGTTGCGCATCATTTAAAGAGCGTAATACTAATGCATGTTGATTACTTGTGTTTAAAGCTTGTTGGCGTAACGCAGGTAAATCGATTTTTGACCAACCTGTTGAATACATATTGGTGGATAAACACTGATTATTCAAAGTTTGTACATTACCGACACCCGCTAATTGCAATGGTTTTTCAACCGCTTTAATTAGCTGGTAACTTAACCAACGTAACGCTGCAAATCGTACTTTAGGGATTTCATCTTGCGCATAACCTGTGATCAACGTTAATGGTGACACCACATAGCTATTGTTTTTCTTAACCTCAGCTGATCGATAAGATATTGAATCTTCGGAATTTAATTGAAACTGATTTGATGGAGTGCAATTATCTATAACAACACCACTATTGACGCCACTTAGTGTCGACGGAATAATTAAACCTTGCTGTTGATAGCAATAAAACAGTGCGCTCAATTGATCTATTTTTTGACCTTGTAGCATCATATCAAAATAAGTTTGATGCCACTGTGCAGCACTAAGTTTATTCACATCCCACTCCCATGCTGACCATTCCATTCGATGTCTGAAGTACTCGCCGCCGCCAAAGATTGATTACGGTATAACGCGGTTGTCAGTAATTCTGCACTGCTTAATAGCAGCGCCCAGGATGGTAACGGATAGTTTTTATCGCCAAGTGCATTTTTAGCCGCAGAAAAATCACGCCAAGTTTGTCGTTTAAATAACATATTCAATCCACCAGCAATTAACATCGAGAAACCAATATATTGTGCCTGAGACGATTTATTGTTTTCAGTGTTAGTTGCTAGTTGACGTCGTTCGCTCGTTCGCAGTTCACTCACATTAGCTTGATCAATAGCAGCATGAACTTGTCCAACATTAGCTTTAAAGGAACTCCAACACTGCAAATGTTCTGCAACCAGATGCAAACCACTTGTTGCTCTAGGATTACACTCAATCACATAACACTCACCTTGATGCTCGATAAAATCAAAGGAGACTTGACCATGAAATTGAAACTGTTTTGCAAAAGCATTAATAAAGGTATTAATGGCTTCATGCTCTATCGGTTGGAAGTAAGTCGCTGCCGAACCATTAACACAATAATCTGGTCGATATACTTGATGGGCAATCAACTTACCTTGATCAAACAGCGCATAATTACACAAAGCTTGCCCTATCAACTTTTGTTGTTGCACCCAAGGTGTTGAATGGCTTATATCAAGTTGCTGTAAATCCACTTGCTTTATATCACGAATAACTTGCTCACCAAATCGGCAAAAAGTCGGCTTTAAAATACTTTCCCACTCAGGGTCTATTTGTGTGCTTGTTGTTAGCTTTTTGGTCATAGGGAACTTAACCCCTGCTAAACCTGACAATAATTCAAACACGGCTGACTTATCATGTAACGATAAAAGTAACTCAAGCTCACTGATCAAACAGTTAGTTTGCTTTAACAAATGGCTAAACTGAGCCAGATAAAAAATCTCTTCACAGGTGGGGATCAGCATCTGTATTTGATGCTCTTCTACTAATTTAACAATTTCATTTTGATATTGTTGAGGATCCTGCCGAGGTGATGTTGTTCTAACGTAACGATCAATCCCTGTTAAAAATCGACCAAGTGGTAACCGGCAACAATCACTCATCGTCACTTGATGTCCTTGACGCATTAATAATCGTGCCCATTCAATTGCAACAGGCGCCCTTGCGCCGGTGATTAAAACTCGCATAAGTTAACCACTCGGCGCTGTTTATTCGCCGTATTCCAACGAGGTTTATCAGCAAAGCTAAACACTACCGAATACAAACCTTGCTGCGTAAAAAGTTCATTAAGCGCGTTTTGTATTAAGCCATGCATTTTGCTATCTGATGAAATTTCAACATGGTTATCAGCAATTTGAGAAATCTTATAATCACAATGCTCAGTTAACTTGATACTGATAGCACGATAAATGAGATCAGGTAAAACAGGCACTTTTTGACCTTGCTTGTTTAATAATAAGCAGTCCCCACAACGCCCTGCAATAGCGCCAATACCTTCGAACACATTGACGTTATTTGACATCTCTTTTACCCCATGCGTTTGCACTTTTATCACATCGTCTAATTGATAACGGATAATCGGTTGAGTACGGCGACGAAAGTCAGTAATGATCGGACTGTAATGTGTTTTTTGTTCGTTTAACCAGTGCTTTTCAATGAACACGATATCTTCATTCCAACGCATCTGACCTAATTTATCGGTACTGCCCAAGAAACCTTCAGTACATTGATAAACTTCATGGATTGGGCATCTAAACTTCGCTTGTATCAGTGTTTTATCTGCTGGTGTGAGCACCTCTGCACCGGAAATAATACGTTTAGGTTTGATTTCAGATGCACTGTATTTGCCCGTGAATAACGCACAAAGTTGTAAAGCTTGTGCGCTACCAATCAATAACGTCGGTTGAAATTGATCTAACTGTTTCATCCATACTGCAATCGGTTGGGTTATGTCGATGTAACAGAATTTAATGGGGCCTTTATTGACTGTATTATAGATCGGACTATTGGCTCTAAGCACTAATGCAATACGATGTGTTGTTAATAAATTAGGCAGTAATTTCCCTAATATATTGCCCGCCCAAATTTGCCTTTCCTGCGCATTAGCTAAAAATAACCCTCTTTGTCCAGAGGTACCAGAAGAGAGGCCAACGGTAACATCCTGTATTTTTGAGTGCTTAAACTGGCGCGTTGTTTCAGCCTCAATCGCAAGTTCAAACAACTGAGATTGTTGTAATCCTCGTGTATTTAACTGATCAAAATTCTCCATCATGATCTGTTTATTCATGATCGGGAATTGATCTAATGATTGCCCTGTTAAAGATTGATAATAAGGAGAATGTTGCGTGACCCAAGAGAGATGTTTTTTTACTTGCTCAGCTTGCCAGCTTTGCAATTGCGCTCTGTCTTTAAAAGTCTTATATCGAGCATTATAAAAGGACTGTAACAGGCTGATCATTGCATCCAACCTTGCGCTTTTAACCTATCAATAGTCTGCGAACAATGCGATGGCACAAATTCGATGATGTCATGGTAATGCTGATAACAGCATCTCAATTGCGCCAATGTATGACGATATTCGTTAACATCATCGCACAGGAAATTGGCTATCCAATGTTGGTTTATATTCTCTGCAAGGCTATCAATCAACCAACAGGCATCCGCTAATAAAAAGACCCATTGATGTTCAAGCCGGCATAACAACCCCACTTGCCCAGCAGCATGCCCTGGTAAGGCGACTAAATATAAACGCTGGTCATTAAATAAGTCACGACACTTGAGTGTTAATTCCGGTACGAATACTCCGCCATTTCCAGTAAGAATGGTGGCTAACGATAACGGAAAGTCCTCATGAATTTGTAGTTGAGGGGTTATCTCAGCGGGTAATAATTGTTTTAAATAACCTTTACGTACGCCATTAATGCGACCTGATTGTTGTATCGAATCGAGTCCCTGTTGGGTGCAATGTATGGTGGCGGTTTTGAACTCACTCACTGCTGCAATATGGTCTGCATGAAAGTGTGATAACACTAAGTGGTGAATTGAATTAATCTTTATATTTTCTACATTTAACTGTTCTGTAATGCAATCACCATGTTTTAATTTACAAGGTGTTACCCAAGCATAAAAACGTTCAGGAAAGCGTCGAGTAACATTAAAAAATTGCTCGTGGTAGCCAGTATCAAACAATACAAAACCTTGCTCAGGATGTTCAATTAATGCCACCGCAGCCGGAAAAGAACGCGCTTTTAATCCACTCCCCGGTTTAACAACAAAGCCCGGATGAACACAATGCCCGCCTTCAAACAGTTTTATTTTTAGTCCAGTCGACATATCGTGTTATTCCTTCGGTAATACTGACATTGGCTTGATAATCTAAGCATTGCTTGGCTTTATTGATATTCAACGTTTGGTGGAAGTTTAATAACCCTGCGCTATAAATAGTGATTTTAGGCTCGGGTTGATGCGGTAAATAACGACAAATTTTTTCATTCAACGCAATCACAGGGGCTAATAATGCGTAAGGTAATGGCGTTAATTTAATTGGTCGCTGTTGTTCACCTTTTGATAAAGCGGAGAGTAATTGTCTTAATACATCATTAATCGGCATGGGTTGATCATTACTAATATTAAAGATATGACCACTTTCCAAACTTGTTGCTTTTACACACGCTAACAAAGCCGCATCAGCAACATTGTCGACGTACGTTAAATCTAATACCGGATTTTTGGCAGAGGGAATTAACAAACGATTACCGTTTACCGCTGCTAATAAACGAGGCACAAGAGCGCGATCATTCGGTCCATATATACCTCGGGGCCTTAAGATAACCGTATTAAGACCTTGGCCATGACTATTTGCTAATACCGCTTGTTCTGCTAAATATTTGGTCTGGGTATAATCGCAACAAAAGGTTTTTGCGACCGGATCTTGCTCATTGATCGACCAACGGTCAGTAAAGTCAAAGTACACACTGGTTGTTGAAATATGCACAAATGTACCAATACGGTGTTGTTTGGCCAGAGTTAATAGGTTTTCCGTTGCCACAACATTAGCTTGATAAAAGGCGTCGTAAGTTCCCCATGCGCTAGAAAATGCGGCACAGTGAATAATGGCATCAAAATGCCCCGACTTATTATCAGCGTGACTAGTAACCTTAATATCGCTGGCAACCTTAAAGTCAGTAGCAACCTTAGTATCACTGGCAACCTTATTACCATCATTTTCGCCAAATGCACTTTGTAAAATGCTTGATAAAGCTTGTTGATCGCTTAAATCAATAACATGGCCAGTCACGGGGTATTTATCTGTTAATTGTTTAACGATCTTTTCATTACGACCAATAAAATGTAAGTCATATTGCTGATGGTATAAACGAATAATTGCACTACCGAGCATGCCTGTACCGCCAGTCACCAATATCTTCATTCGTACTTTGTGAAGAGCATCTGTAGTCATAGTGTTAACAATCCCATTCCCAATGATAAACCCGCCGCGGTCCCAAACAATAAAACGGTTTGAGGCTTTTCCGATGAGCTTATTTGCTCTCTACTCTGTGCGATTTGTTGACGTAACAGATGCAAGTTAATAGGTAATGATGCCGCAATTTGATTCCCCAACTGCGCTACATTATTGACTACTTTATGCTTAGCAAAACCAGTGATCCGCGGTAACTTATTAATGGCACGATGGCTTGCTTGATGCGGCAATAAATAATCAATGTATTGTTTATTGATATTAGCTAGTTGCAACCCCTTTTCTAAAAACGCTGGCATCGCTATCGCCATCTGTCTAAATAATGCTTTACCGTTCATTTCAAATTGGCTGGCCGCTAATAAATCAGCATGAGAATGAGTGTGCGGGTTGACAGCACTACCGCCTCCTCTCACTTGGCAAAGGTCATAACCTTGATGGTGAGTTTCAAAATATGCCCCTGTAAACCCTTTTGCTAAAGGCTCTGCCTGCAATACAAAAGCGGCGGCACCATCAGAAAATAAAGTGGCGACTTCAATAGAGGCAGGCGTAGTTTTATTAAGTGTAATACCCGTACCACATTCACTACTGACAATCACAATACGTTGATAGCGTTTAGCGAGGAAAAGACATTGTGCATAATCTAATGCAGATAAAAATGATAAGCAGGAGCTATTAATATCAACGCTGCTTAACTGTGCAGGCGCCTTCAGATACGCTAATACGGCCGCAGCATCGTAGGGTAAGGTTTGGTGGTGTGTAGCACTGGCATAAATAATGAAATCAATATCATCAATGTGCAGAGTGGCATTTTTTAATGCGCCGAGAACCGCTTCGCCAGCCATGGAGATAGCGGTTTCATGGCCTGAGGCAATATAGCGTTTTTCAACACCGTATTTGTGTTCACTTGTGCCTGGCTTTAACCCTAGATGTGAATCAAAGTCTTCACCTTTCCAGGTTTGTTTTGGTAGATAAATATCACTACCCATAATATTAAATGCCATCTCATCCCCAAAGTTAAGTGTGGGTATCCGCATACCAACTATAGCAAAGCCATAAATAGCAGCTGCTTTCGTATTTAGTTAATGTCTATATTCAGTTTATACTTATCATGACCGTGCAAATAAGTTTCTTCAATCATAAAAAGGATTAATATATCATATATTTATGACCCTTCATGCGCTAACAACTTGTATTGCCAACGACGCAACATTCAAGCTATATAGCCACAATATTCACAAAGGCCCTATTCATAACATCAAGTCATAACAGCGAGGTCCACGAAAGCTTTAATAGCTATAAAATGAATGACGTTATTCGAATATATTTTTAATCGCTTCAATCATCCAGGCCATGATCGGTCCTTTACCCGTATCAACGCGTTTAACAATACCCATTTCAACGATCAATGAATCCGGAATATGTTGCGTTGAAAGTTTAACCAACTTACCGGTATGCCACTCATCATTCACAATATGCTCAGGCACCAATGCCCAGCCAATACCTCGGGCCACTAACCCGCTGATATGGTAATAACTATCCACATACCAATGCTGTACGGAAATAGACTTCTCGGGAGTACCGCCTAAACGATTACGGATAACTAATTGCCGATGTTGGTTTAATTGCGCATAAGTAGGCACCGGCACCTTCGCTAATTGATGATCAGTAGAGACTACTAAAGCGTGTTTAAATTGACTTATGATTTCTAATTCCAAATCCTGGCTCAGTGGCTGTAAATGAAATAAAATCCCAAAGTCTGCCGTTTTATCTTCAATCCATTTAGCAATATCATCTTGAGAACCATTAATAATGGTTAACTTTAATAACGGAAAACGCTCACTCACTTCTTTAAAGAACGATTCAAAACTAAGAATGGGCACCGCTTCGTCAATCGCAATGGTTAACGCCAACTCTTCCCCCTCGTTTGCAGTCAAAGCACGTGCTTGTAAGCGTTGACACTGAGATAACACCGCTTGCGCCTCAATATACATTTCCGCACCTAGCGGCGTTAAAACCGGTAAGCGAGCATCACGATTAAACAGTTCAAACCCTAAGTCTGCTTCTAGGTTTGCAATAGCAGTACTCACCCTAGATTGTGCTTTACCTAGCTTGCGAGCAGCAGCAGAAAACGAACCTTGTTTGACTGCGAGGACAAACGCCTCTAGTTGATCTAACGTCCAATTCATCATCACACCGTTTTGTTTAACATAATTAAAGTACGTGATTAAAGCACGAGACTAAAGAACACGCGCAAACCATCCGAATAACGGATAGATATTAACTACCATCAATCTAATTAACAAGCATAATACGGCTAACAATAATGTCTGATTAATTTCAATCTCATTCTATTTTCATATTGAGTGAACTTTCAATTGTACTGTTTATAACACAATTAATAGCAGTCTCAATACCGACCATAGTTCAAAATATCAGCACATCACCACATAATACAAAACAGTTAACAGCATCATTAAAGTAGAGAATAAAATGCAAAACCAAGCGATAGATCTCCCACCACTAACAGCGTCTGTGAAGTCTGAAATTAACGTTTCAAACGAACCAATAATAACTGATGACTCTATCAGTAAAGTGTTTTGGCGCTACGCAATTCCTTCTATTGCAGCCATGGTAGTTAATGGCTTATATCAAGTTATCGATGGTATTTTTGTTGGTCATTATGTTGGCTTTGAAGGCTTAGCAGGCATTAATATGACCATGCCAATCATTGGCGTGATCATCGGGTTAGGATTAATGGTTGGTATGGGCGGCGGCAGTTTAATGTCAATTTATCGCGGCCAAGAAAAAGCTCACAAATCGTATCAAGTGTTAGTTAATAGTCTTTGGTTAATCATCATACTCGCGGCATTATCCACTTATTTAATCAGCACGTTGAGTAGCCCATTATTAAATCTACAAGGTGCTACCGGTAATACACTCAGCTACAGCCGGGATTATTTAAGTGTTTTTGTTTGGGGGGCTGGTTTTGCTATTGCCGCTGCGGTTATTCCCATGCTTATTCGTAATGACAACAGTCCAAATTTTGCGACAGGTTTAATGATCTTTGGTGCACTGGTTAATATTGCGCTCGATTATATCTTAATTGGGATCCATTCAATGGGTTTGCAAGGTGCAGCAATTGCGACGATCGCTTCACAATCATTGGTATTTTGTATCGGGATTACTTATTTCTTTTCAGCAAAAGCACAGACTAAATTAACGCTGGCAGGATTAAGCTTAAAACTCGATGTCGCAATAAAAATCATTACCTTAGGTGCATCGAGCTTATTTATGTTTATGTATTTCAGCTTAGTGATTGCACTGCATAATAAGTTATTAATGGCCTACGGTTCATCTGTTAGTGTCGGTGCATTTGCTATCATTGGTTACATTGCCACGCTGTATTATGTAACAGCAGAGGGGATTGCTAATGGTATGCAACCACCCGTCAGCTTTTATTTCGGTGCCAAACAAACTGAGAAGATCAAAGCTACGGTCATATTGGCATTAAAAGTTGTTCTTTATTTAGGTATTGGCATCGTGTTAATACTCAATATTTTTCCGGATATTTTCATTCATTTATTCAGTAGCGCAGATGCTGAACTAGCAGCAGAAACACAAACAGGTTTGCGCTTACATCTATTTGCATTGTACTTAGATGGATTCTTATTTATTGCTACTGTTTATTTTATGTCGGTCAACCAAGGGGCTAAAGCCCTATCAATTTCAATAGGTAACATTGCGGTACAATTACCGTTTTTATACTTTTTACCACAATGGTTAGGCATCGATGGTGTTTGGTTATCTCTCCCGATTTCTAATGTGTTACTAACTATTATTGTGGTGCCAATGTTATGGCGAGATATGCAAAAAATGTGTAAACCTAAAACGTGTAAATCTATTGTATAAATCTGAGCTATTTTATAAACCTCAGCCCTTATATATCCCTTAACGATATTACACATCTTAACTCCTATACAAACCTTAACGATTCCACAAAACTGGCTCGGCAATAATAAGATTGTCGAGCCATCCATCATCACCCGATATCGCCCTTTCCTCCATCAACCTGTATAGCAATCTTAATAACAATCTAGATCGCAACCTAAGTAACAATCTACATAACAATCTACATAACAATCTACA
>NZ_JACJDP010000063.1:6460-11146 GCF_014163575.1 Psychromonas sp. SR45-3 | reverse complement strand
AAAGAGTTGTTGCCACTGTGCGTTTGTTCTGTAAGTTTCCATTATCTGCTCCGAATTTATTATTGAGCAGATATTTTTAAACAATCAGAAAATCGATACTAGGTGTGCTTCGCTAGACGCTTACACAACAAACGATGCAAGATTACTTTCAACAAGCAGTGTTATTAGAAAAACAGTTTTTTGATGCTTGTTATAAAAGTAAATAAAATTCTATTAAAATAAGTTAAAGCCTTTGTTTAAAAGGCTTTGTATAGTGCGTGATTAGAATTAATCAGAGAAAGTCTTTGTAAGTTATTTAGGGAGTATTCATTGATGAAACTTGTAAATAATTACTTGCATGCCTTTTCCATCATGTTCTTTTCATAACTTCCTTTATATTTTTTATATTGCTTCTTCCAAAAAACACAAACTTCAATTCGAGTTTTATTTGCCCGTTGTTGCCTTTCTCTTTCAGCTGTAACTAATCGCTGCTTCTTCTGATTTTGAATATTTATTAACTTTTGTACTTTTTGTGTTTCTTCTCTTTTTTGTTCTGAAAGTTGATTTTGTATTAAACGATCATGGTTTCTTTTTTCTTGTGCTTGTTGCATGCTTAATGAAGCTTGTTTCATTAATTGGTTTGCTTCATATGAAAACCAATACTTAAAAATGGTACCTGAAATTAAAATCGCAAAAGTAATAGAAAACATAATAGTAAAAAATAATTTAGTGTAATTAATATTATTCATAAGACTCCTCTTAAATTACTGGCTGAAAATATGGCAACTATAGCTGCTTAGTCGTTATTCACTTCAGACTTTAATCTGCCTATGATAATAGCTTATTAAAAATAAAGCTTAACTACATTAGTGAATGTGAGTTTTTACTTCTTAACATCACCAAAAATAATATCTCGATGATTTTCAACCCATAACTCATGCTTTGCCATTACCTTAGTAAACATCGAACTTTGTAAATAAGTATTTAACCAAGCACGTAGTTTTGGGTAGGGGGATTGTTGGTACCATTGACGTTCTACTTTCGAGAACTGACGAATAAATGGTATTAATGCAATATCCAATAAACTCTCAGAGTCACCCATTAAAAATCGATGTTGCGCTAATCGTGACTCTAATTGTTGCAAGTAAGTTTCACAGACTTCACGGCATTCTGTGATGTTAGTTTCCTGATAACGCTTGGCACATTTATAGGCTTCATTTGCTGGAATCAAACCCATTTCATAATAGTTAATCAGCGATAGCATTTGGTCCAATGTTGAGTCATTTGAGGCAGAGCGATGTGCAGTTAACAATTGTGTAGGATCATTGGCTGTTAATACCTTCAGCATAATATCAAGGCTCTCTTCGATGACTTCAGTTTTTTCTCCATCGTAAGTCACTAACATTGGAACGGTACCTTTTGTACTAAGTACTAGCATTTCAGGTGGCTTGTTATTTAATTTGATAGCCCTGATTAAAACCGGCTGCTGAGATTTAAAAATAGCAATTCGTGCACGCATCGCATAGGGGCAATGTTGTAAAGAATACAAGATTGGCAGGTGAGCAGAAGTTTGCTTAGTATTAGTTGGCTGCATAAGAGATCCCTGACAATAAATTCTGTAAATAGAGTGTATTAACAACATATTACCTATAAGCCTTAAGCTCAGCCAGTATTGCTTATTAATAATTTAACTTGATGATTTAGCTTAATAAATAAGCTTATCATCCATTTACAATAAGTGATTCATTTAGGCTCAGTTCATTTCCAATTGATGACTGTTATTAATATCAAAAAATTTCTCTAAAGAATTTTAAAAGAGCGTTGCTTGGCGTATACTGTCGGCGCGATAAAAAGCAAAATGAAAATAATACTATTAAAGGAAAAAAAATGACTCCTATTGTAAAAAGTTTCCAGTATGGCGAACATACGGTAACACTAGAAACTGGCGTAATTGCTCGTCAAGCAACAGCCGCTGTAATGTGTAGCATGGACGATACTTGTGTATTCGTTTCTGTTGTTGGTAAAAATGCTGATGATCAAGAGCGTGATTTCTTCCCTCTGACTGTTAACTACCAAGAAAAAACATACGCTGCAGGTAAAATCCCAGGTGGTTTCTTCAAACGTGAAGGCCGCCCATCTGAAGAAGAAACGTTAATTGCACGTCTTATTGACCGTCCAGTTCGTCCTCTTTTCCCAGCTGGTTTCAAAAACGAAGTACAAGTGATTGCAACTGTTGTTTCAATCAACCCAGAAGTTAACCCAGATATCGTTGCTATGATCGCAACATCTGCGGCACTGTCTATCTCTGGTATGCCTTTTAACGGTCCTATCGGTTGTGCTCGTGTTGGTTACAAAGAAGGTCAATACCTACTTAACCCAACTAAAACAGAATTAGAAACAAGTGATCTTAACCTTGTAGTATCTGGTACTGACAACGCAGTATTAATGGTTGAATCAGAAGCAGCTATCCTAAGCGAAGACGTAATGTTAGGCGCTGTAGTATACGGCCACGATCAGCAACAAGTTGTTGTTGAAGCAATCAAAGAGTTCGCTGCAGAAGTTGCACGTCCTAAATGGGATTGGTCTGCACCAGTTCGTAACGAAGCATTAGATGCTGCGATTGCAACTGAAGCACAAGCTCGTTTTGAACAAGCTTACCAAATCAGTGATAAAGGCGAGCGTTACGACGCAATCAAAGCTATCACTACTGAAGTTAAAGAAAAATTATTAGCTGAAGACGAAGCATTAGTGGCTAAACAAGTAGGCGAATACCTGCATGATTTAGAAAAAACTGTTGTACGTACGCGCATCATTAAAGGTGAGCCACGTATCGATGGTCGTGATCCTGAAAGTGTTCGTGCACTTGACGTTCGTACTGGTGTTTTACCACGTACCCACGGTTCAGCATTATTTACACGTGGTGAAACGCAAGCATTAGTAACAGCTACGCTTGGTACACAACGTGATGCTCAAATCATCGACAGCCTAATGGGTGAGAAGAAAGATCACTTCTTATTACATTATAACTTCCCTCCATACTGTGTAGGTGAAACTGGTTTTGTTGGTTCACCTAAACGTCGTGAAATTGGTCACGGTCGTCTAGCTAAACGTGGTGTATTAGCGGTAATGCCTTCTGTTGAAGAATTCCCATACACAGTGCGTGTTGTATCAGAAATCACTGAATCTAACGGTTCATCTTCAATGGCTTCTGTTTGTGGTTCTTCTCTAGCGCTTATGGATGCTGGTGTTCCACTTAAAGCATCTGTTGCTGGTATCGCAATGGGTCTAGTTAAAGAAGGCGAAGAGTTCGTTGTTCTTTCTGATATCTTAGGTGATGAAGATCATCTTGGTGATATGGACTTTAAAGTAGCAGGTACAACTAATGGTATCACTGCTTTACAAATGGATATCAAAATCGAAGGTATCACACGTGAAATCATGCAAATTGCTTTAAACCAAGCAAAAGCTGCACGTTTACACATTCTTACTGTTATGGATGAAGCAATTTCTGAAGGTCGTTCTGACATTTCTCAGTTTGCTCCACGTATTCACACACTGAAAATCAACACTGATAAAATCCGTGATGTTATCGGTAAAGGCGGCGCAGTTATCCGTGCTCTTTGTGAAGAAACAGGTACAACTATCGAAATCGAAGATGACGGTACAGTTAAAATTGCTGCAACTTCTGGTGAGCAAGCTGAAGATGCAATCAACCGCATTAAAGCACTTACTGCTGAAGTTGAAGTCGGTACTATCTACCACGGTAAAGTTGTACGTCTAGCTGACTTCGGCGCATTCGTTAACATTCTTCCTGGTAAAGATGGCTTAGTTCACATCTCACAAATCTGTGAAGAACGTGTTCAAAAAGTATCTGATTACCTGAAAGAAGGTCAAGAAGTTAAAGTTAAAGTACTAGAAGTAGACCGCCAAGGTCGCGTACGTCTTTCTATGAAAGAAGCTGCAGATAAAGTTGAAGCAGCTCCAGCAGCTGAATAAATTTTTCTAAGCTCTATCTAGATATTATTAAGCAAGCTTCGGCTTGCTTTTTTTATGTCAGTAAGAAAAGTCTTTGATAAAGAAAAAGATGGCTTAGTTCACATCTCACCTATGCCTCAAATAATGGTGAAGAGCATGCACAAAAAATTCTGATTACCTGAAAGAAGGTCAAGAAGTTAAAGTACTAGAAGCTTAAGCCTTAAAAATAAGTCGCCAAGGTAGCGACCATCTTTCTATGAAAGAAGCAGCAGATAAAGTTGAAGCAGCTCCAGCAGCTGAGTAATCTTTTTTAAGGTTTTCTTTTAGTTAAGTAAATCTTTGCATAACTTTTTAGAGCAAGCCTCGGCTTGCTTTTTTTGTGCCAGTAGGAAAGTGTTATGGAGCCTTGATTTGTTATTTGAGAGTTGGCTCGTCTGCGCTCGTCGTGGCATTAAGCTTGTTTATCACTTGATATTCCGCCCTAACGGCGTGTTACTTTCTTTTGCATGCCCAAAAGAACCCCATACCTACAAGAGCAAAGAAAAAGGCACACCGAGTCGCTTTCTGATCCAATCAATGAATAACTTTCTTAACGCACCAGTTCATACGCACATCCATGTGCTAAATGAACTTACAGCAAACGTCCTGTTTGCTGTTGCTGAAAGTTCTTAATTGTTTGGGAAAGCTCAACGGTGGGGTAGTTGTAGCCGCATTGAGTTGTAATTCGTCTGT
>NZ_JACJDP010000063.1:0-6360 GCF_014163575.1 Psychromonas sp. SR45-3 | reverse complement strand
CGTCTGCGCTCGCCGTAACTTTAAGTTTGTTTATCACTTGGTATTCCGCCCTAACGGCGGGTTACTTTCTTTTGCATGCCCAAAAGAACCCCATACCTACAAGAGCAAAGAAAAAGGCACACCGAATCACTTTCTAATCCAACCAATCAATCAATCACTTTTTTAATGCACCAGTTCATGCGCACATCTATGTGCTAAATGAACTTACAGCAAAGGTCCTGTTTGCTGTTGCTGAAAGTTATTCATTGTTTGGGAGAGTTCAATGTTGTGGCCGTTGTCGCTGCGTTGAGTTTTACTTCGTCAGTGCTCGTGATTGCTATCAATTTACTTGGTATTTATAATAATACCGTGTATTAATATTTTGGGTATGCTTGTTTACGCTATACGAATATTATACGAGATAACCGTATAAAAAATAATAACTCTTCTGCTTTACTTGTTTTGAGCAAGGCATCATTAAATAAATATTGAGATTTAAACCATGGCACTAGCAACCAGCCTAAGCGTACTTGAAATAAGTGCGATATTTTTATCAATTACCGCGTTACTCACCTATATAAATCATCGTTTTATTGGCTTACCAACAACCATTGGCGTTATGGTTATTTCAATGCTTTTATCTATCGGCGCTATATTTTTGGGCTTTTTAGGGTTTGATGGTCTTATAGATTACGAAGTGAGCTTACTCGATCAGTTAGATTTCCCTGAAGTTTTGCTTGATGGCATGCTTTCTATGCTGCTTTTTGCTGGGGCGCTGCACGTAAATGTTAGCGATTTAAGACGTTATAAATTGCCAATAGGCATTTTGGCCTGTGTTGGTACGTTGTTATCTACGGTTATTATTGCTGGCGCGCTTTATTTAGTACTTCCTTTGCTTGGTTTTGATTTAGCATTTATTTGGTGTTTACTGTTTGGTGCATTAATTTCGCCAACCGATCCGATTGCGGTAATGGGAATTTTGCAATCTGCGGGTGCGCCCAAAAGTATTGAAACCGTGATTGCGGGAGAATCATTATTTAACGATGGTATTGGCGTGGTTATTTTTGTGCTTTTACTGGGGGTTTTATCCAGTGGTGATATTCCTACAACCTACTATGTAGCGCACACGCTCGCGGTTGAAGCCGGTGGCGGTATTGTTTTTGGTTTGGTGTTAGGTGGTATTTTATATTACTTACTCAAAAGTATTAATAGTTACCAAGAAGAAGTGCTACTTACTTTAGCGGGCGTTATTGGTGGTTATGCACTTGCAAGCCATTGGCATTTGTCGGGCCCACTTGCAATGGTAATGATGGGGCTAATGGTCGGTAACCATGGTCGTAGTATGGCTATGAGCGACAAAACACGCCATTACGTTGATTTGTTTTGGGAGCTGATTGACGAGATTTTAAATGCTATTTTATTTGTACTGATAGGGCTTGAAGTTGTCATGATTACATTTTCGAGTAATTTGTTTGTGGCTGGTGGCTTAACAATTTTAATAGCATTACTCGCACGTTTAACCGTTGTGGGTATAACAACCACTGCATTTAATAAGCAATTAGAGTTGCCATCCGGTGCGTGGAAAGTGTTAACCTGGGGTGGCTTGCGTGGTGGTATTTCGGTTGCACTGGTATTGCAATTACCTGATGGGAGCGAACGCGATATTTTGTTGGCTCTAACTTATGCGGTTGTAGTGTTTTCTATTTTAATTCAAGGTTTGAGTATTGGTAAAGTGGCCAAAACTATCCGTCAAATATAAATAGGTTAAATATAATTTTTTAAAAGTGTGTGAAATAGCTGTATTTCACACGCTTTTATTTCTCTCTTATAAAAACAAAAAGGTAATTAAAACGTAAAGGCGAGCTGACGATGCAATCAACCGCATTAGAGTGTTAAATGGTTTTAAACAAACGATTAAATTCGTTTTGGGCTTTGTTATCCCCATTTAAAATCTTGGTTGATAAATTATAAATACGCTGAGTAACCCCTTGAACCTTTTCTTTAAAATCTTCAGCTTGCTGATGATCAATGCGATTATTTTTGTCGTATTTAGCTAATAACAAATCCATTACATGATTCATTTTAACTTTAAGCTTTTGTTGGGATATGCCTATTTGTTGAGTCCTGTCTGCGATCTTTGGTCTCGCATCAATTTCAGCCGTTAGCCATTGTTTATACTGGCTTACAAAATCGGGTGCATTCATGATCATTAATCCATTATTGGTGTCCAGCTTATAGCTACGAACGTCAGCGTTTGCTGAACCAATAAATAAATCATCGCCAAACAGCATGACTTTTGAATGTAAAGATAAAGTGCTGGTTTCATTCTCATTCGCTTGTTGATATTCACTGTAGTTAAATGTTGCTGATGTTGTTGCCGTTTGTTGCGCCCTATAGTCTTCAAATGCCTTCATTTGCCACATTGCGAGTAGATTCACCACATTTAGATCCGTGGTTTCAATAGAGTTGGTGATGATTTGCAAACTCACATGTGTACAGTCCCAACTACCGTCAACCATAGCACCTAGCGCGGCGAGTAGGTTGCCGGGCATAAAGAAGTAAGCGTTATGGATGATAACTTGCTGTGGGTTATTTACAGTTGCCTGTTCACAGGTTTTCTTCAAGGATGCTAGCCAAGTTGCATGAATCGCTTTTCCATAATCAGCTTCTTTACCGTCAATAGACCCATAACCTCTTTTACTTTCAAAGAAGGGAAGGTTCTCTAAGTAGTAAACTTGAGCTGAGGCATCTAAAGCAAAAGATTGGCTTATTCCCTGGGTACGTGGAGCATAGTTGTTGTTATAACTCTCAATCATTTCAGTCATGGATTGCTCAACTTTTATTAAGCGCTGATCCAAACTAACAAAGTGTTGTTGATAATATTGGTCAACACAAGTTGGATTGTTGGTACTTTGGTCAGTGCAAAATTCCTGTGATTGTTTGTAAATATCCAAATTCATTAAAAAATCATTGGGAGCATGCTCGCGGATTTCATCAAGCGAGGCCACCATAGTAGTAAAGTGCCAGAGGCGGTCAAAAGTAGAGGTCACTTGTGGGTCTGGGGCATTAAATTCTAATCGCACATCGGTATCCATAAAAATATATTTACTGGATAAGGGGCTCGGGTTCATATGATAAGAGTTTTCAACATTTCGACCGCCTAATTGCATGGTCTGTTGATCAACTAAGAGTAATTTATGATGTAAAAATTCAGTGAGATAATCCCAATCTCTGCGGGCAATTGAGTTATTTTCTCGATTGGTCGGTAAAAAGCTATTAACGGAATTTAATACTGGGTTGATTTGATCGCCTAATACTAATGTCGCTGTCGCTAATTTTATTTTCGCTGTCAACGAGGCTAAACCACCTTGGTAATTAGCTTGATAATATAATTTACCTAATTTTTTTAACTTAGCTTGGGTATCCGCACTGTCAGCGTCCGTTGAAGCGGATAATGCAGCTACATCTATTGATTGGCCATGTTCAAGAGAAAAAGCCATTAACTCGGGGTTTTTGGCATATAAGCCAGACAGGAAAATAGCAGACATAGGAGTCGATAAATTAGAAATACCAATGTCTGAAGCTAAGCGATTATTGATTTTTTCATTATCAAAGAGTTGTTCAATTTCAGCATACTTGTCTTGATTACAAGCAGCGTCTGCTTTGCTTGATTGACCACAACCTAAAGTTAAATAGACTGCATCTTTAACGATATTTTGGCTCGGTCTTCCATAAAGCCTAACTTGAATGTTGCCGCCTCCTGCTTGTTGCAAATAACTGAGGCGGTCTAAATCTTTGTAGGTGCTGAGGTAATCTAATAATAACCTGACTTTTACGCCTCGTTTTGCAGCGTTTATAAGAGCTTGGGCTAATACGGAAGATGTGTGATCGTCAGAAAAAATATAATAAGCAAGATCAATGTGGGTGTTAGCTGCATTTATCAAAGCCAGTTTACTGGCAAAGGCCTGATCATTATCGGTGATCACCGTGGCGGATTTTATTGGTAAATTGCCAGTGGATGCATACTGAGTTAACAAGGCATCATCTAATGCTACTTGTTCTCGAGTCGCACAAGCACTAAGTGTAAATATTCCAATTAAGATAAATAATTTAGTACCAATCTTGGTTAGTCGCATTACTGATTCCTTGTATTATTACTAAGTATTCATTGAAATGATTATTGTTAAATCTAGCACTGTATTTTTTAGCTGACTGAACTGGTCATCAATATAGGTGGATTTTTTGTTAGTCCCTTAAAGGGGATTTAAAACGAATAAGTGACATAAAATTAATAACTACAATCAAGCCAATAACTTATAAATGACTAAAAATCCACCATATAGGCAAAATATGAGTTATTCAAGTGCTCAGCTAGAATCTCTTTTTTAAAAAACAAACTATCGCCTTTAAGTCACATAAAAATGAAGGAGTTAATAATAAGGTTGAACTGATATGAACTCTTATCATCAAATTAAAACGATTCCTTCTCGTTTATGATGGTTCGGTAAGGCTAGACAACAAGTCATTGCTGGCTCTGTTTTCTATTAGGATGATAAAAGTTTATGGCTGTCCAAGATCTACCCCAATTAAGATAAATAATTTAGTGCCAATCTTGGTTAGTCGCATTACTGATTCCTTGTATTATTACTAAATGATCATTGAAATAATTGTTGTTAAATCTAGCATTGAATTTTTTAGCTGATTGAACTCTTTAACTGATTATATGTTGTAGTTAATTGAACCGGTCATAAATATAGGTGGATTTTTGTTAGTCTCTTAAAGGGCAATTAAAACTAATAAGTAACATAAATTAACAAGCAACATAAATTAATAACTACAATCAAGCCAGTAACTTATAAATGACTAAAAATCCACCATATAGGCAAAAAATGAGTTATTCAAGTGTTCAGCCAAAATCTCTTTTTTAAAAAACAAACTATTGCCTTTAAGTCACATAAAAATGAAGAAGTTGATAATAAGGTTGAACTGGTATGAACTCTTATCATCAAATTAAAACGATTCCTTGTCGTTTATGAACAAGTTGTCAAGTTGTGGACACCCAAATGTTGAAGTTAGGGATATCAATTAGTTAATGAGTTAAGTCGAAACTCAATGTGGTTAAATCAAACCTCTCGTTGAGTTAATCGTAATCCATATTGAAAGCTACAAACATTGCTCAATGCGGCTACGGCTACGCCCAAAAGATATGTAGAAAAAAGAAGCAAAAATGCCAAGTGGTTCTTAACTGACTGGCATTAGATTAATAAGGTCCATTTACAATGGTGTAATCATGGCATTTTTTTAATAATTTTAAAAAGCTGTTTAGATTTCGATCCAGACTGCTTTCGGGTAAATAGAGGTGATAACCATATGCCTTGGCGAGTTGTTCGCTTCGATGTAACCATGCTGCGATTGGGCCTTTATATATAACTTCATTTAACGTATAGGGCTCAAAATTAATCAGACTACCTTCAAAATCAACTTCTTTATTAGCGATCGCTAAAATGAGCAATTCTTGTTGTTCGTGAATTAATTTGTTCGCTAATCTTGGTGATATGCTTTTAGCTATATGGTCTAAATTATTTAGTTTGATGCCGACATAGGGTAATTGTATATGCTCACCTTGGACATCTGCTTTAAGTTCACCAAAACGTATAATATCTTGCCATGGTAGTGCCCACTGACCATGGCGATGACAATATCTAATCGTTTTTGGGGTGATAAAAAGACTGGTTCCGGGCTCTAAATATTTAAGTACACCTATTAAAATAAGCACTAATGTAGCTGATATGAGGAAAATTAATTGAATTTTAAAAGTTTGCCAAAGGAATAAACTTAGAAGCCAGAAAATAAATAGCGAGATACATCCAAGCCATATAAATGTGTGTGTATGACGTTTTGAATTAGGGTGAATGGTAATAACTCTATCCGTTGTATTATCCAATTTAGCCTTCCTTGAAAACTTTGTCAGTTGAACAAATACTTTTCATTAGCAACCATAAATATATTGTTGAGAGTAAATATGAGCTTTAGAAATTATATAATAAATGTAAATGACTATCATAAACGTAAATAACTGCCATCAACAAAGGAAATATTTGAGTGATTGTTAACAATAGGTAAATTTTTTACTGATAACAGGTTATCTTAGCTGCTGTAAAGTTGTCTGGAACTAGCTTTTCTAGAAGGTGCAGAGCTGATAGCCCTTGTAAGGTTAACTTTTTAAGTGCAGTGTTGCTAACGCATAACTAATTATTTTTGTAACTACTCAGGCCGTCGCTATTTAAGCCTATTTCTTCGTTGAAAAATGCTCATTTAAACCACTAAACTGCGCTTTTTCGCCTTGAACTAAGCATAAATAGCTTAGCCCTGAGCATTTAC
>NZ_JACJDP010000062.1:0-12733 GCF_014163575.1 Psychromonas sp. SR45-3 | reverse complement strand
GCTCATTTAAACCACTAAACTGCGCTTTTTCGCCTTGAACTAAGCATAAATAGCTTAGCCCTGAGCATTTACGTTTTTATTTTGGTAAAAAGCACTCAGTTTTAATGAGTGCTGAGTAGTTACGATTATTTAACGTCTATATTAACTGGTTTTACCTTCTTTCACCTGTGGCAACCAAATTAGATCCGTCACACCACAATCCTTACCACATTGATTTAATAATGTGCTTAGTTGACCACGATGGTGTGTTTGATGGTTGAAAAAATGTGTAACTGCAAACCAATATTCGTATTGTCTAGGTTCGGGGTTAACAATGCTTGTGTAAAGCAATTGTCCCGATAATACCTCATCGGTGAGTGAGCTTATCCACGCTAAAATTGTTTCGTCGGTTTCTTTTCGTGCAAGCGCTAACTGGTTGAAATCTTGATAGAGCTCCTGATCAAGTCCATCTATTGAGAAGGGGGTGCCTAAGAATCGACCAAGCCAAAGTTTATCAGTCAGCAATAGATGATTAAGCGTGCCATGGATTGATTTAAAAAATGCACCTTTATCACTGCGCCTCTCGGCATCAGTTAGCTCTGCACAAACTGAATAAATTCGTTCATTCATCCATTGGTTATATCGCGCCATATCTTTAGCTTGTTTCAGATGCATCTTCGTTCCTGTTATAAAATGGGGATAAAATGTCGATTTAACACGTTATATTTTCGTCTTTACACCTAGAGAGAAAGTAGACAAAAAGAGCTAGCCCATGACGAGTTATAAGCTGTTTTAAGGTATTAATCTTAGGATCCCTTTTCCATCAATACCCACATAAATATACCCATCACTACCTTGAATCACATTTCTGACTCTACCAATACCATCTAGCAACTTAGTTTGTTTGACAATGCTTTTGTTGTTTATTTCTAGTAAAACTAAATGTCCAAACTTCATTGAACCAAGTAATATTTTACCTTGCCATTGAGGGTATTTATTACTGCTAATATAAGCCATACCAGACGGTGCAATTGAAGGATCCCAGTACAGCTTAGGTTGCTCCATCCCTTTTTTTTCAGTGATGTCAGTATAATTAGTACCAATATAATTAACGCCATAACCGATAACGGGCCAACCATAATTTTTACCAGACTCAATCAAGTTAACTTCATCGCCGCCTCTTGGGCCATGTTCATGTGACCACACTTGGTTGCGTGAAGGCAGCGTAATTAACCCCTGTGGATTTCTATGTCCATAGGAAAAAATTGCTTTTATAACATTAGCTTGTTGATAAAAAGGGTTGGAGGTTGGGATACTACCATCAAGATTTAATCGATAAATTTTACCGCCATCCAATGATAAGTTTTGAGGATTTTTATCACGTTGCCCACGGTCACCCATTGAAAAGTAAATAAACTCATCAGTAATAGCAATGCGGCTACCGTAATGCTGGCGCTTATTTGAATCACCTGTACCAAGGTATAAATTTTTTTGCTCAATTAACTGATTATTTTTAGTATCTAACTTAGCACGCATTAAAGCTGTATTGCTTCCTGTCGCATTTTTACTGGAATAGGTGAAAAAGATAAGCTGATTTTTTGCAAAGTCAGGATGTAATGCAATATCAAGTAAACCACCTTGCCCATTGTCATCTATTTTCGGCAAGCCCGTTAGCTCAATTGAAGGTTTTCCTTCAGTTAATAACCATAATTTGCCTGAACGTTCCGTTGCTAATATTTTTCCATTAGGCAACTGAACCATTCCCCAAGGAATTTTAATATCAGACCATATTATTTCTGTTTTGTACGGGGTTTTATCTTCAATGAGGGGAAGTGGTTGCATAGCCTGTATTGAAGTGGCTATCAGGCTGAGATAAATGAACAGTAGTTGATGCCAATATTTCATATTTGCTCCTTTATAGATGGGAGTAAGCGGTCGTTCAAATTTAGCTGTATGCTGGTGGTTGAATTTCAGTCACTTTACTATACGAATCTAAGAAGAAGTTTACAAGATTGGTTTTAAAAGTCCGAAAGGTTTGTGCGTCTCGCACTTTTACTGGTATTTACTCAATGTGATTGACTTGGCTTATTTATAGAGTGTAAAACAATCATAAAGTTACTATAAAAAACTACAAAATAACTACCAAACAACTACCAAACAACTACAAAACGTTCCCAGTTGAATCAAATTAATCCTTAAAAATCTATAAGATGAAACTAAACATGTAATGCTAAATGGAGTCGATATGAACAGATTATTTACCAATAATAAAGAAACCTTAGTCCACGATGCAATTGATGGCATATTGTATAGCAACAAACATAATAACCTAGCTCGTCTAGATGTTGACCCAAGGATCCGTATTGTCACTCGAAGTGACTGGCAGCAAGATAAAGTGGCAATTATCAGCGGTGGTGGATCTGGACATGAGCCAGCACACGCAGGTTTTATCGGTAAAGGAATGTTGACTGCTGCAGTATGTGGCGA
Source organism: Psychromonas sp. SR45-3 (assembly GCF_014163575.1). Lineage (NCBI taxonomy): Bacteria > Pseudomonadati > Pseudomonadota > Gammaproteobacteria > Alteromonadales > Psychromonadaceae > Psychromonas > Psychromonas sp. SR45-3. The sequence continues at coordinate 10,267 of NZ_JACJDP010000062.1, read as the reverse complement.
TGTATTTGCTTCACCAAGCGTCGATGCCGTACTCAATGCTATTGTGCACGTGACCGGAGAAAAGGGATGTTTAGTCATTGTTAAAAACTACACCGGCGATCGCCTAAACTTTGGTCTAGCATGTGAAAAAGCCAAGAAAATGGGGCTGAATGTAGAAATGGTGATTGTTGCGGACGATATATCTATTCCAGATAATCTCAGGCCTCGTGGTATCGCTGGTACTATATTTGTTCATAAAGTGGCTGGTTATTTTGCCGAGCAGGGGAGTGACTTATCTGCAGTAAAAGAGGCTGCACAAGCCGCTATTGATGGCACTGCCAGTATCGGCGTGGCTTTAAGCAGTTGCTCACTGATTGGTGAAGAAAGTAGTCAACGTATTGCTGAAGGTAAAGCTGAATTAGGCTTAGGCATTCACGGTGAGCCAGGAATAACGACGATTAATATGACATCTTGCTCTGATGTTGTTGCCATCATGGTCAAAAAATTAAAAGCTACGCTATCTTCGAGTAATACTAAAATTGCTCTGATGATAAACAACCTTGGCGGTGTTTCACCATTAGAAATGAGCTTGATCACAAAAGATATCCTCGAATCAGCGCTAAAGGATAATATCCAATTAATCTTAGGCCCAGCAGCAATGATGACTGCGATTGATATGAAAGGCTTTTCAATCTCCTATTTGGAATTAAATAAGCGCCATTCAGAAGCCCTATTAGCACCAGTACAAACAGATGCTTGGATACAACCCGTCGAATTACGTCAATTACAAGTAATAAAAAAAGACAAAGTATCTATTAATGTCGCTTTCACTGCATCAGAAAATGCGCAAGTCGCTGAGGTAATAAGCAAAATAACATCAACCTTACTGGCAGCAGAGAAAGAATTAAATCATCTTGACTCATTAGTGGGCGATGGTGATACCGGCTCAACATTTGCCGCAGGTGCAGCTCAAATAAAAGCCGAACTGCAAGCAAATAACCTTCCCTTGAATGATATCGGGGCTTTATTAAATGTGATTAGTGAACAACTTTCGACGGCTATGGGAGGATCTTCTGGTGTACTGCTTTCCATTTTCTTCTCCGCGGCAGGTAACGACTACACTAAAAATAGAAACCTAGTGAGCGCGTTACAAGCGGGTTTAAAACAGATGATGGAATACGGCGGTGCCAAACAGGGCGATTGCACCATGATTGATGCTATGTATCCTGCTTTTGAAGCATGGGCAAAAGACGGGCTTGTTGAAGCAATTGAAGCTGCACGGCTTGGTGCTGAAAGCACTACGACTATGATTGAAGCGAAAGCGGGGCGTTCATCTTATTTAAACAGTGATAGTTTGAAAGGCGTTAAAGATCCAGGTTCTCTGGCGATTGAGCGAGTGTTTTCTGTATTTAAAGAATAAGCCTAACTTATCTTTAATCACACATAGTTAAGGATAGCTGTGGCCTGTGCGGCGCTATCCTTATTTATAAAATCACCTCGTTTCAACCAATACCAACTCCGCTAATTAACTGATTAATCTTACTGGTTAAAAGAAACTATTTTCGCGTTAAAAGTTTTGTAAAGGGAATGAACATTTACAGCAACTTTTATCATAAACTCGCCCCTTTTTTCCTGCGTAATTTTTAATTTAAGATAAGCATGAGCGGATTAAATGAGCCTAAGGAGTTACCTTTAGCGGCATAATCATTTTCTCTTTATTTCGGAGTAAGAGCCAATATACAAAAATGAATGCAGGTATATTCATTAAAAGTCCATACATCAAAGGGATCGTTGCTAGTGCAGGTTGATGCATTATGGTAAATGCAATCATCATCGCGGTGCCTGCATTTTGAACACCCACTTCTATTGCAATAGTTTTTCTATCGGTTTCATTAACATTAAACTTGCCAGCAATAAAATAGGCAATGATTAACGCTAAACCACACATGGTAACAACAGCTGCGCCATGCAAAGAAAGCATCGCAGGAATGATATTTAAGTTAGTCAAAACAAGCGCGCTAACCACTAATAACATAGCAATAGTTGACCCTTTTTTAATTAAAGGGAGCACAGACTGCGACCATTGATCGGCAAAATAACGAATACACATACCAATAATAGTCGGTAATAAGGTGACTAAGGCGAGCTGTTTCATTGCTGGTAATAAAGGCAAGTTAAAATGTTGGCTATCTAGGCTACCGTTGTAATGGATAAAACCAATAAAGGCGATCGGGAGAATAAATGGCGATAACATACTGACGACACTGGTTAAGCAAACACTTAAGGCAAGGTTACCTTTAGCAATAAATGAAAATAAGTTTGATGTCGCACCACCGGGACATAATGCCAATAAAAAAAGTCCGGCAGCCGCTGTTTGATTAAGGGCAAAAGCTTTAATAACAAACAGCGCTAATATCGGTAGTAAAAGCAATTGTAATAAAAAACCAATGATGGCGACTTTAGGAGACCTTAATACCGCTTTAAAATCTTTTATTTGTAAACTTAATCCCATCCCTAACATTACAATACCCAATACAATAGGTAACATCACTTGAGTAACAGCTTGCGCGATAATTGGTGCCATAAATACCCTTAGTTTAGGAGCGACTTGATGGCATTAATATTACTGGGTGTTATGGTTTATCGTTTTGATATGGCGCATTCTTTATCGTTTTTCTAAAGTGTATCTGCACACTTTAACTCATGTTCTGAGTATCTTATTAAGCACGTATAGGTTGTTCAATACTTAATTTTGTATTTTTCTTTTTGAAACCCCAGGCTTTTTCATGAAAGAAATAAGCAAAAGAGTTGATCGTTGGTTCAATAGTTGCCATTAGTCCGCCTAAGAAAGCGTCGCCGGTTAAAAGGTAAGTGACAATGAATGCAACGTTAAAGTGAATAACTGCAAAACTCACTGTTTTGACCTTTGTCATCGATTCTCTCTTTTTAAGGAACGGTGTATGTAGCCAGATTTTTTCATGGAAATAAAAGGCGACAGTATTAACTGCTGGTTCGATAATCGCGATCAAACTTCCTAATAAAAAATCGCCTGTTAAAGCAAAAGCAACTAAGGTTGCGATGCTGAAATGGATCACTGCAAAAGTCATTGTTTTAATCATTGTGTATCCCTCATAGTATGCTTTCTTTTTCTTTGTTAATATTATTGATAATCATTATCATTTAGTCAAGGTGAAAATACCTATTTTATTGATAGGTATTATTTATAGGTGCTATTGATAGGTTTTATTGTGGCTTCATTTTTTAATAGGAGTGTTGTTATATTTTGGATTAACTAGCTGAATTTTTTACATGATTTATGTTGGCTGGTTAGATGATAAGTTACGTTTGTTGACTGTATAAATAGTCGTATACGGCTACTTGCAAAGAGTTGATATTGTTAGTCTTAATTAATGGATGTTCAGCACTTGCTGTATATACAAATCAAACAGACCCAAGCAACGTAGAAAAGCTAAGCAGAAAAATAAACTATCAATGATCGTTTACCGAGACAGTTGTAATTAACACTGAACTCTCCAAAATAACGCGGTAAGATAGTAAGCATTAATATTTATCTCTATGAACCTTGGTATAAAACACTATGACAAATCGACTGCCTGAGAAAAACAACTCGACTGTATCTGCTATACCTCCCGTATCAACGCCTACTATCGCTACGTTAGGCGAGCTTGCTAAGTTGGCAAACTATTCGCTTATGGATACGCTGAACTGTGATCCTGATGCGACGGAAAACGGCGTTGACTATGCGCCACGACAAGTCTTCTCGGGTCATTATGTTCCGGTTAACCCAACACCAATTAAAGACCCTGAGTATGTTGCGCACAGTAACACTTTTTTTAGCGAACTTGGCCTAGCTGACACGATGGCTGAATCTGCTGATTTCATTAGCATGTTCTCCGGTGATACTTCTCAGGTGCCAGCGCCGATGCGCAAGATCGGTTGGGCGACGGGATATGCACTTTCTATTTATGGTGTTGAATACACTCATCAATGCCCGTTCCAAACAGGCAACGGGTATGGGGATGGTCGTGCCATTTCTGTGCTTGAGGCGGTTATTAATGGTCAACGTTGGGAAATGCAGTTAAAAGGCGGTGGTCGCACTCCTTATTGTCGTGGTGCCGACGGACGTGCCGTTTTACGATCGAGCATTCGTGAGTTCTTGGCTCAAGAGCATATGCATGCACTTGGCGTATCTACATCACGGTCGTTGAGTTTGTACGTTTCCAAAACAGAAACGGTCAAGCGTGCTTGGTATTCAGAAGGCTCTCGCTCGGAAAACCCTGACATGATGTTCTCTGAAGCCGTCGCTATTTCGACGCGCGTTGCACCGTCATTTATTCGCATTGGTCAACTCGAACTATTCGCTCGCCGTACCCGTGAAGATGGTCAATATTATGAACAGTTGGATGATCAGCTTCATGCGATGCAGGAACTCGAAAAAATGGTGTTGCATTTGATCGATCGTGAGTACGCAGAGGTTGTCGATAGTCAGCTCTCCATGCCAGAAAAAGTATTGCTGTTGGCGCGTGAGTTTCGTGAACGCCTGACGTCACTGATAGCAAATTGGATCCGTGTTGGCTTCTGTCAAGGTAACTTTAACAGTGATAACTGCGCCGCTGGTGGTTTTACACTTGATTATGGTCCCTTTGGATTTTGCGATGTGTTTAACCCGTACTATCAACCTTGGACAGGGGGCGGTAATCACTATTCGTTCATGAACCAACCCAAAGCCGCGCAAAGTAACTTCGAGATGTTTTGTTCGGCGTTACGACCGTTACTGGCATCAGATCAAAGCTATTTGCTAGCACTGGATGAGATTCAGCGTGAATTCTCGACAATCATGCACTCAAAAATGCAAGCTATGTGGGCTGCCAAGTTGGGACTTAGCACGTTAAACACCGCTTCACACAAGGCATTACTTAACGAGCTACACATGCTGATGATGCAAACGCCTGTCGATTATACTATTTTCTTTCGAGAGTTATCGTCGATACCCAAGGACATTCGTCCACTGAAAAAAAGCTTTTATAATACCGCAAGTAATGCAAGCGAGTCAGACACCCAGCAGACAGATACGCGTTGGGTAGAGTGGTTCGTAAAATGGAAAACACTGCTCAATAGTGACTGTGATGCAAATGCGATTGTGCCTAGAACCCTTGAACAGGTATCTAGTCAGATGAGATTGGTTAACCCAAAATATATTTTACGAGAGTGGTTAGTTAAGCCTGCTTATCAGCAAGCAACAGTTGGTGATTACGCTTTAATTCGAGAGTTGCAAGAGGTGATGAATCAGCCATATTCAGAGCAGTCGCAGCAAGTGGAAGATAAATACTACCGATTGAAACCGCTTGAGTTCTTTAAAGTAGGGGGCGTATCGCATCTTAGTTGTTCGTCGTAAACCTTGGGTTTATAGTAAAATCTGACCTGCAAACCTTGTTGTAGGTTGGGGGATTTAGCGGTGGGACGACCTACTGCGCTAATTCGTCTGCGCTTGTCTAGTCACTTGGATGTTAATTAGCTTTGGGTTTCGCCCTGTCGGCGACCAAGCTCGGTTTATTAACGAATCATTGCTCAAATATCTTTTTTATTTCGTGCGAGTTGGCAATTAATCATAAATTACTTTAAGTAATAATCATTTCTAACTTACACTAAGTAGGTATTTAGTTATTTAGTTATTTAGCCACTAATAAAATGAGAATGATATGCCTATTTCAAATGATGTACTCACGCGTAATAACGTCAAAGTGATTGGCACTGGGTCTAAAACTTTAATGCTGGCACATGGTTTTGGTTGCGATCAAAATATGTGGCGCTTTATCATGCCAGTGCTGGAAAAAAAGTTTAAAATCGTGCTCTTTGATTATGTGGGGTCTGGTAGTTCTGATCTCTCTCAATATGATAAAGAACGCTATAGCGGCCTTGAGGGTTACGCAAAGGACATCATCGAAATAGGTGAAGCATTACAACTCTCAGATGCTATTTTTATTGGGCACTCCGTTAGCAGTATTATTGGCACCCTTGCGAGTATAGAAGTACCCACACTTTTTTCAAAAATGATCATGATTTGTCCATCTCCCTGTTTTTTAAACTTTCCTCCTGATTATTTAGGTGGGTTTGAAAAACAAGATTTGCTCGAGTTATTGAATTTGATGGATAAAAACTATATTGGATGGGCGAATTATTTAGCGCCGTTAGTCATGGGTGATAATAATCCAAGTGAACTTACTGGCGAGCTTTCTAGTAGTTTCTGCTCCACAGATCCTGTTGTTGCAAAGGGATTTGCCAAAGCGACATTCCTTTCTGATTATCGACATATATTAAAAGACATTAAACAACCCACCTTAATATTTCAAAGTAAAAACGATTCATTAGCTTCCCCTGAAATAGGGAGGTTTATCAATGAAAATATAACCGGCAGTGAACTTGAAGTTGTAGAAGCTGATGGGCATTGTTTACATATGACTCACCCCGAGCAAATCACAAATTCTATCTTTGAATATTTAAATAAATAATGAAAGATAAGCAAACCACTTTAGACTCAGCTATCTCTACCTATACTTTAAATAACTTGCCCAACGGTGTTTTTATAACCGATGTTTCAAAAGAGATTGTTTATTGTAATGATTATTTTTCGACAGAATTGGAGTGGGAACCCGATGCGCTGATTGGAAAAAGTGCAGACATTATTTTTACGCTGGCTTCTAAGGTTTTTTACCAAACTTATTTAATTCCAACACTCTTACACGAAAAAATTTGTGAAGAGATGCAGTTAACCATGATCAATGGAAAAGGTATTCGTATTCCAATTACGGTTAACGTAAAAAGTGATAACGCCGGCCTTATCTACTGGAGTTTCTTTAACGCAACAAAACGAGATAAGTTGTACGAAGAGTTAATTCAAGCAAGAGAAACACTCGAGCAACAAGCGGAGCAATTAAAACTACTTGCATCAACAGATGAATTAACGACTTTATTAAATAGAAGAGAAATGAAGTACAGAAGTACTCTAGCAATTGAACTTGCTGTAAGGTCTCACCATTCCGTTGCGTTAATACAACTTGATATTGACCATTTTAAGAAAGTAAATGATGTATACGGACATCCCGAAGGTGATCGTGTGCTAAAGGAACTAGGGATTCGATTAAAAGAATTTTCACGAAAAACAGATTTAGTTTCTCGCTTTGGTGGTGAAGAGTTTTTGATTCTATTGAACGATACAAATCAACAAGATGCGATACTGTTTTGCCAGCGCTTACACCAATTAATAGGAGAAGTTAAAGCTGGTGAAAATTATATTAAAGCCAGTATAGGGCTCACGATCAGTACTCCGGATAGCATATTCAAAACACTATATGCTGAAGTTGATGCTGCATTATATAAAGCCAAAGAATCCGGTCGAAACAAAACAGAACTTTACAACAGAACAGGTATAAAAAATATTAATAGCATGCCGTAACTCGATAATAAGGCATACCTCATCGTTTTCTTAAAATTAATCGTTTATAGGTGTTTAGCTCTTGTAATTTTTCAGAAAAACACAACGGTGAAATGGATGTTGCCACATTGAGCATCGACTTTATTTATTAGTAAATCGCTTTGCTTAGGCAATGCATAGGCAAAAGGCATGACCAAGCCTCATTGGTTTTTGAGTAAGGCTCTATTTTTTAGCTTAAAGGCAAAAGACAAGGCTTTACTTCATTGGTTTTTTCTCGAGATTCTTATATATTAATAAATAAAATTAACAAGCAAGACTCAAGGATTAATAGTGAAATTAACGTGTCCAAGTTGTAAAGAAAAAATTAACCCTAAAGATATTAAAAATATAAATAAAAATAGTATCTATGTAGAAAAACAATGCCCCGGTTGTAATACTTGGTTTAGCTTAAATAAGCGATTAACCATAATAAAAACACTTGGAATATCATTATTGTTAATAACCAGTTTATTAAATATTTTTGGTATTAAGAGTGAATATAGTGTTGTATTTTCAGGCATCGGTTTTGTAGGCGTTTTGGTAGCACTGTTGATTACCTTTTTAGGTAAAAATGAAAAAGTAGATAAATCAAGTAATTAAAAGAAACAGAAAATTAAATTGAGTAAAAATTTATTGTAACTACTTGATGTTGCTTGTTTCAATGATTGGGTGTCCAGCACTTTTTCCAGCACTTTTTGAGGTCGGAAAACGAAGCTGGAAATATCAAACAGACCCGACGAGCTACTACCAAAAAGCACCAATGCAAACGATGCATTCCCACGGGGACCATGGGAACGAGAAATACTAAGCCCCAAAAAATAAAAACTTCAACTACCTACTAATCAAGATCAAATCGCGATTTATAAAGCGCTTGAAGCGTATCAGAGCGATCTTTGTAATCAATAACATCACCAACAATAATGCTTGCTGTTAGATCTCTATCAGTATTTTGTAATGAAGATTCTAAGGCTTCATTGGCGTTCGTTTCTATATAAACAGGCAATATGGGTAACCTATTTTTCATTGCAATAATTTGTGCGCCTTCTTTGAACTCTGCTAAGGTCTCCGTTGTTTTGTTACGTGTGCCTTCTGCAAATACACAAATAGAATAACCACTCTTGACTCTTTTCTTTATTTCTGTGAAAAAGCCATTCATTGTTTTAGCTTCTCTATCCAGTAATACAGTTCCTGCATTTCTGGTAAACATGCCAAAAAAGAATGAGTTATAAAGCTCTTTTTTAGCTACCCATAAACCGTTAATACCCGTTTTTTTTAGCGCCATTTCGACAATCAAAGGATCAATAATACTGCGGTGATTTGAGACGATAAGGTAGGGTTGTCCCTTATTGATTTTATCTGCGCCTTCAACGTTGATGCTTATTTTTAAGTGCGATAATAGTGTTTCTGCATACTCTAAACGTAGTTTTGTGACGTCATTGGCACTGTGCTCACCTCTTAATTTAAAACCAAATTTGTTAGTTAAATAAAGTGCGTAGAGAGCTGTTTTGATACGGTGTAGTGTCAATTGAATTCCTATTGCTTAATCGTATTAAAATGGTGGCATCATACATGAGATGAGGATCTAATGTTTAATTGAGGTGTTTAATGAAAGATGGAGCGAAATGAGCTCTATTTGGCACTTTTAACTAACTCACTTTTAATTAACTAACTTTTAAACTGACTCGACGAGCGCAGATGAGCGAATAAAAAGATTAACAATAAAGTGCTGAGTGCAAAATTGCGGAAGTGCAAAATTGCGGACACCCATCTATTTGAATAATTACAATGCTTAAACTATCTTTTAGAAATGCTTATTTCTGCATCTAGGAGGTAGTTTGTTATGACTCAATCTCGCCAATCCCAAGTGTCGTTATCTGATACCCCTTATTACCATTGTATTTCTCGCTGTGTTCGACGAGCTTATCTGTGCGGAGAAGATAAATACACGGAAAAATCATTTGAACATAGACGACAGTGGGTTGTTGAACGTATGCATTATCTAGCCTTTCTGTTTAATATCGATATTTGCGCCTACGCTATCATGTCTAACCACTATCACCTTGTGTTACATATCGACGAAGCGCTTAACGAAAGCTTAAGTCATGAAGAAGTTTGTGAGCGCTGGTGTCAGCTTTATTCAAAACCTATACTCGTTGAGCGTTGGCAATCCAAACAAACAACCTCTGAGGCTGAAAACAAAGCTGCATTAGCTATTATCGAAGGGTGGAGAGGGAGGTTAGCGGATATTTCATGGTTTATGCGCTGTTTAAATGAATTCATTGCGCGTAAAGCCAATAAAGAAGATGAGTGCTCAGGACGTTTTTATTCGCTGCCATCCATGGCGCTCACCCTTCAGGCCAGCTAAAGCTGTTCTAATTTGTTCCCTACAAATTAGTGGGAAGGACGCTTTAAATCTCAAGCACTATTAGATGAAGATGCGTTATTAACTTGCATGGCTTATGTTGATTTGAATCCAGTGCGAGCAAAAATGACTATCAGTGTAGAAACGTCAGAATACACATCTGTTTACGAACGCCTGTTACCTTGCAAAAAAGTTGGTGTTGCCCAACAGCAAGAAAAGCCACTAGAATATACTTTTACTAAAAAGCCCTTATTTGGCTTTGTGGGTGATGAGAGCCAACATAATAATGAAAACAACATTCCAGGTATCCCATTTTCATTATTAGATTATATTGAGTTAGTTGATTGGAGTGGGCGAATAATAAGGGAAGATAAACGAGGTGCTATTTCAAATCAACGACCTAGGTTATTATCAATGCTTGGTTTAGATGATGA
>NZ_JACJDP010000061.1:0-13715 GCF_014163575.1 Psychromonas sp. SR45-3 | reverse complement strand
AGCTCTTACGGTACGTCCCTGTACCGAACGAGCTTAAGACAAACGTCCTGTTTGTCTTTACTAAAATAAGCTGTTGGCTTAGGAAAATTTAACGGTGGGATTTTGTTGTTGTGTTTGGGCTAGGGTGTTTTGTAGATAATGGCTTCTTCTTTAAAATAAAAAATCAAAAGCATAAAGCAATTAACCACGAAGGCACGAAGGGTAAAGAAGGTTAGGTCAAAATCTATGTAAGTAATAAACATTATTGTTTTAGCTTTCGTCTTTGCTCATTGATGCATCTTGGTGTTTATTTGCAGCGTATTTCGCCCTGACGGCGATCTTCTTTCTCTTATCAGAAAAGAAAGAAGCAAAGAGACTGACACCGAGCATTTTCTTCTCTAAACCGGCAGTTTATTTTAACCGTACCAGCTCTTACTGTACGTCTCTGTACCGAACGAGCTTAAGACAAACGTCCTGTTTGTCTTTACTAAAATAAGCTGTTGGCTTAGGGAAATTTAACGGTGGGATTTTGTTATTGTGTTTGGGCTAGGGTGTTTTGTAGATAATGGCTTCTTCTATAAAATCAAAAATCAAAAGCATAAAGCAATTAACCACGAAGGCACGAAGGGTGGAGAAGGTAAGATCAAAACCTTTTAAAGAATAAAAAAATTATGCTTTTTATATCCATTCCTTTAAGGTTTTAGATTTTCTTCGTGCTCTCTGTGCAGCGCAGCGGCTTCGTGGTTGCTTGTGTTTTAAGGTCAAAATCAAAAGCTGTCAACCACGAAGACACGAAAGGTGAAGAAGGTTAAGTCAAAACCTTTATAAGTAATCAACAAACTCAATTTATTTATTCTCTTGGGGGTTTTATCTTACCTTTTTAGCTTTTCTTCGTGTTCTCTGTGCAGCGCAGTGGCTTTGTGGTTGCTTGAGCTTTTGCATCTAAACCAAGCAACCGCTTACTTATTTAATCAATGGCTTTTAGGGTGGCTTTTAATAGTGACCAGTAATTATCTACGGAAGCAATGTGTACTTTTTCATCGGGACTGTGTGGAAATTTAATCGTCGGGCCAAATGAAATCATATCCCAATGCGGATATTTATCACTGAATAAACCACACTCGAGTCCGGCATGTATTACCATTGGTTTAGGCTTTTTATCGAATAAACGTTGATACTCTGCTTCCATGATTTGGTATATCGTTGATTGCTTATTGGGTGTCCAGCCAGGGTAATTACCTTCTTTTACTACACGCGCATTAAATTGTTGGAAATGCTCTGCAATCAAAGAAGCTTGCTTCTGTTTATCTGCTTCGACTTGAGAACGTACTAAGACTTGAATTGCAAACTGATTAATCGCGCCACTTTGTTGTGTGATCACCCCTAAATTGCATGAGGTTTCAACAACATTAGGGAAGTTATCATCCATTGCAAATACACCATTTTTGCAGGTCAGTAACGCTTTTAATAAATTGTCATGGCTACCATGTGTTAATACTGAACTTGGTAACGGACAAGATTTAATACTCAAAGTGAAATTAGATTCACTCTCTTTGAATTTATCATTAAGCTTAATTTTTAATGTGTTGATCACGGTATCGATGCTGTTTTGATAGTGTTGATCGCATACTATGACCGCTTTTGCTTCACGGGGGATTGCATTGCGTAAACTGCCTCCGGTAAAAGAAGAGATTAAAAAGGGCGCTGCATCTAAGTTAGACAGTACGGCGGCTAATTCTTTAATTGCATTAGCACGGCCTAAATTAATATCCACACCAGAGTGACCGCCTTTAAATCCTGAAATAGAAATTTCATAGGCGCTGTCTGCAATATCCGGTTCCATCTTTTCAAAGGGTAATAGTACGTTAACGTTCACGCCACCTGCGCAGCCAACATATAGCTCACCTTCTTGCTCTGAATCGGTGTTGATTAAGATCTGTCCGTCAAGTGTTCCTGCTTCTAAACCAAATGCGCCGGTCATGCCGGTTTCTTCATCGGTGGTGATTAATACTTCAATTGGGCCATGCTCAATGCTGTCATCATCTAAAACAGCTAAACAAGAGGCCATACCCACGCCATTATCGGCGCCCAAGGTGGTGTTGTCGGCGCGTAACCATTCCCCATCAATGATCGGAATGATTGGATCGGTTAAAAAATTATGGGCTTTATCGTTATTTTTTTGCGGCACCATATCAAGATGACATTGTAGGATTACAGGTGTTTTGTCTTCAAAACCCTTAGAAGCTGATTTTTTAAGTATTAAATTGCCTATTTTATCCTGAACACAGCTAATATTTTTTGAGTGTGCCCAATTAGTAATCCAATCAGTTAATTGCTTTTCATGCTTAGAAGGATGAGGAATTTCGCATATTTTTTCAAAGAATGACCAGACTGGTGCAGCGTGATGTGATTGTAATTGTTGCATAAATAGACCTTTTACCACTTTAAAGAAGAATAACCTCGGTTTTACTTAGTTTGATTTTCAATCAATTTACGTTACAATAACATTGATCTAAATCAATTTATCTATTTTAAGTTAAGGAAGTTACCGTGTCAGAAGAAAATTTTAAAGACCCATATAGCCTACGTCATTTTCTTGGTTTATTGGTTGTATTTTTGATCCCAACCTTGCCAGCTACTTTAACGTTAATCAAAGTACTGTCTTAAAAATCAAACGGTTATTGATTACTTAAACTATGTTCAGTAACCGTTATTTCCCTTCAACGCTACTCTTCTTTATCCCCACTGTCATTAATTTCTAGCTGTTCGAGCACTAAAATAAACGAAACTTGATCTCCGTAACTTTTCTAGCATTTGCTAACATATTTACAGCGATAAATGAATTGAGATTTATGTAATTTTTTTTGTAAAAAATTAAAAATTAAATGGCCAACGTCACAGAAGATCTATAAAATACGCGGAATTTGCCAAATTTTACTATTTTCTGGTGAAAAAATGCTCTGCATGGCCTCACTCAGATTATATAAATTTTTATTTATTTGCTATTCATGGAGGTTAACTTGAGTCATTCTGCCATACTGGTATTGGAAGATGGGACTGTTTTTAAAGGCGTATCAATTGGCGCTCATGGGAGTTCTGTTGGTGAGGTTGTTTTCAACACGTCAATGACAGGCTACCAAGAAATTCTGACTGATCCATCCTATGCTCGACAAATCGTTACACTCACTTACCCCCACATCGGCAACACCGGCACCAACGACGAAGACGAAGAATCCCCATCAATTCATGCATGTGGTCTTGTTATTCGTGATTTACCTCTTCTTGCAAGCAACTTCCGTAGTCAAGCATCTTTAAGCGAATACTTAACCACACGTAATGTAGTGGGTATTGCTGATATCGATACACGTAAACTAACACGTATTTTACGTGAAAAGGGCGCTCAAGCAGGTTGTATCATTGCTGGTGATAATATCGATGAAGCTGCTGCACTGGCACAAGCGAAAGGTTTCCCTGGCTTAAAAGGGATGGACTTAGCGAAAGAAGTGACAACTGCAGAATCATTTGAATGGTCACAAGGTAGCTGGACATTAACAGGCGGCTTACCAGAGCCGAAAACAGATTGTAAATACCATGTTGTTGCTTATGACTATGGCGTTAAACGTAATATTTTACGTATGTTAGCTGACCGTGATTGTAAATTAACTGTGGTACCTGCACAAACACCTGCATCTGAAGTGTTAGCGATGAATCCAGATGGTATTTTCTTATCTAATGGCCCTGGTGATCCGGAACCATGTACTTACGCGATTGAAGCAATCCAAGAAATTCTAAAAACTGATATTCCAGTATTTGGTATCTGTTTAGGGCATCAATTACTTGCACTAGCAAGTGGTGCAAAAACAGTGAAAATGAAATTTGGCCATCATGGTGCTAACCACCCAGTGAAAGATTTAGATCGCGATGTTGTTATGATCACAGCGCAAAATCATGGTTTTGCGGCTGATGCAGCAACCTTACCGGCAAATTTACGTGCGACGCATGTGTCATTGTTTGATGGTTCATTACAAGGTATTCATCGTACTGATAAAGCGGCATTTAGTTTCCAAGGTCATCCGGAAGCGAGCCCTGGCCCGCATGATGCAGCACCTTTATTCGATCACTTCATTGAATTGATTGAACAGTACAAAAACGCCTAGTTAATCGCAGCATAGAACAGATATTAAAAGGTAATTTCAGATGCCAAAACGTAATGACTTAAAAACTATCCTCATCATTGGTGCCGGCCCGATTGTTATCGGTCAAGCTTGTGAATTCGATTACTCAGGTGCACAAGCTTGTAAAGCGTTAAGAGAAGAAGGGTACCGTGTTGTACTTGTTAACTCTAACCCTGCTACTATCATGACCGACCCAGAAATGGCCGATGCTACTTACATCGAACCTATTCATTGGCAAGTGGTTGAGAAAATTATCGCTAAAGAGCGTCCATGCGCAGTATTACCTACAATGGGTGGCCAAACGGCACTTAACTGTGCGCTAGAGCTTGAAGAAAAAGGTATTTTAGCTAAATACAATGTTGAAATGATTGGCGCAACAGCGGATGCAATTGATAAAGCTGAAGACCGTAGTCGTTTTGATACCGCAATGAAGAAAATTGGGCTTGACTGTCCACGTGCAGGTATCGCACATACAATGGAAGAAGCTTACGGTGTATTAGACATGGTTGGTTTCCCTTGTATTATTCGTCCATCATTTACGATGGGTGGAACGGGTGGCGGTATCGCGTACAACCAAGAAGAGTTTGATGATATTTGTTCAAACGGTTTAGACCTTTCTCCAACCAGTGAGTTATTGATTGATGAATCATTAATCGGTTGGAAAGAGTATGAAATGGAAGTGGTTCGCGACAAAAATGATAACTGTATCATTGTGTGTGCGATTGAAAACTTTGACCCAATGGGGATTCATACCGGTGACTCAATTACCGTTGCACCAGCTCAAACACTAACAGACAAAGAATACCAATTAATGCGTAATGCATCTTTAGCAGTACTACGTGAAATTGGTGTTGAAACGGGCGGTTCAAACGTACAGTTTGGTATTAACCCTGCAGACGGTCGTATGGTATTGATTGAGATGAACCCACGTGTATCACGTTCATCTGCACTTGCATCTAAAGCAACGGGTTTCCCAATTGCTAAAATCGCAGCGAAATTAGCCATCGGTTACACGCTTGACGAATTACAAAACGATATCACTGGCGGTAAAACACCAGCATCATTTGAACCAACAATCGATTACGTTGTTACTAAGATTCCGCGTTTTAACTTCGAGAAATTTGCTAATTCAAATAGCCGTTTAACAACACAAATGAAATCAGTTGGTGAAGTGATGGCGATTGGCCGTAACCAACAAGAATCATTACAAAAAGCACTACGTGGTTTAGAAGTTGGCGCTGATGGTTTCAGCCCAATGGTTGACCTAAACGACGCAGGCGCAAAAGACAAAATATTATATGAACTACGTGAAGCAGGCGCAGAGCGTATTTGGTATATCGGTGATGCATTCCGTATCGGCATGACGATGGAAGAAATTCATAACATCACGATGATCGATAATTGGTTCCTAGTGCAAATCGAAGATCTAATTCTTGAAGAGAAAAAACTAGCAGAAGGCGGCTTACGCTCATTAGATGAAGCGCGTTTACGTGGACTTAAGCGTAAAGGTTTTGCTGATAGCCGTATCGCATCAGTGGTGGGTATTACTGAAACTGAAGTACGTAAATTACGTGAGAAGTTTTCATTACACCCAGTTTACAAACGTGTAGATACCTGTGCTGCTGAGTTCTCATCTGATACTGCTTACATGTACTCAACCTATGACGAAGAGTGTGAGGCAAACCCAACAGATAACGAAAAAATCATGATTATCGGTGGTGGCCCTAACCGTATTGGTCAAGGTATTGAATTCGATTACTGTTGCGTACATGCTGCGATGGCAATGCGTGCAGATGGTTACGAAACCATCATGGTTAACTGTAACCCTGAAACGGTTTCAACGGACTACGATACCTCTGACCGTTTATACTTTGAATCAATCACGCTTGAAGATGTGCTTGAAATCGTACGTGTTGAACAACCTAAAGGCGTTATCGTGCAATACGGTGGTCAAACACCCCTTAAATTAGCGCGTGCACTTGAAGCCGCTGGCGTACCAATTATTGGTACTTCTCCAGAAGCTATTGACCGCGCTGAAGACCGTGAACGTTTCCAACAAGTCGTTGAGCGTCTAGGCCTTAAACAACCAGAAAACGATACAGTAACAACGCTCGAACAAGCGGTTACTTCAGCAACACGTATTGGTTACCCATTAGTGGTACGTCCTTCCTATGTACTAGGTGGTCGTGCGATGGAAATCGTCTATGACGAAACTGATTTACGTCGTTACTTTAAAGAAGCCGTGAGTGTTTCTAATGAATCACCTGTTCTTCTTGACCGTTTCCTAGATGACGCAATCGAAGTTGATATCGATGCAATCTGTGACGGTACTGATGTTGTTATCGGTGGCATCATGGAGCATATTGAGCAAGCGGGTGTCCACTCTGGTGACTCTGCATGTTCATTACCGGCTTATACATTAAGTGCTGAAATTCAAGATGAAATGCGTGGTTACATTAAAGCCTTAGCATTAGAGCTAGGCGTTGTTGGTTTAATGAACACGCAGCTTGCCGTTAAAGATAATGAAGTTTACATGATTGAAGTAAACCCTCGTGCAGCACGTACAGTGCCGTTTGTATCTAAAGCGACAAGTGTGCCAATTGCTAAAATCGGCGCAAGTGTGATGGCAGGTAAAACACTGAAAGAACTAGGCATTACTGAAGAAGTTATTCCACCATACTACTCTGTAAAAGAAGTCGTATTACCGTTTAACAAATTCCCAGGCTCAGATCCAATCTTAGGCCCAGAAATGCGTTCAACAGGTGAAGTAATGGGCGCTGGTGCAACCTTTGCTGAAGCGTACGCAAAAGCTGAATTAGGTTCAACCAAAGAAGTGCCAGAAATTGGCCGCGCATTAATCTCTGTTCGAAACAGCGATAAAAAGCGTGTTGCTAAACTAGCGCAAACAATGTTGGACTTAGGTTTCGAGCTAGATGCAACGCACGGCACTATGATCGTGTTACAAGATGCAGGTATTAATGCTCGCCTTGTGAATAAAGTGAGCGAAGGTCGTCCGCACATTCTTGACCGTGTTAAAAATAGTGAATACAAGTACATTGTGAACACAACAGAAGGGCGTATATCAATTGAAGATTCACGCCAGCTACGTCGTGCAGCACTACGTTACAAAGTGAACTACACTACAACGCTAAACGGTGCTTTTGCAACTTGCCGCGCTCATACTGCTGACCCAACAGCACCTGAAGCGACAGTAAACTCAGTACAAGAGCTACACAAACGCATTAATGGTTAATTATTTATTTGATAAGTAATAATCTAGTTTAAATAGCGAATAAAAAGCCACTCAATTGAGTCAATGCCGTTCGGTTAAGAGATTTTAGGCTTATATCTTAACGGATATCTAGATGGAATATAGAGCACTGAACGTGAAAACGTTCGGTGTTTTCTTTTTTTGGGCAAAATAAAATGTTTAACATCTTCTCGCATAAGCTGAAGCTTTTTCGGAATAGTGCCATTACCTGATAGTGCATAGGCTCTTATTTGCGTATCTATAATACAAATGGCTGCCGTGAAACTGATCCGTGTAGGTTCAACCTTCGCTTCTAGCGCAATATTAACCATTTCAAGTCGGATCAAATTATAACCCAATAATACCCCCCATAGTTCCTGCTGTACCCCTTCTGGAAAACGACTTCGTAGTGTTATTTCCCCATTAAGCTGATTATTTTTAAGCTCTCCAAAACTCTGCTCTATTTCCCATCGTTCCCAGTACACAGATAGTAATGCATCTATTGAATACAGTGTCGGATCAATTAATGAGGTAATAAAGCCTTTAATATCACCCTTTGGATCTTGGTAACATATCATTCTTACTTGCCAAGTCTCTGGTAAGGTTGGGTTTTTAGCTCTTGCTTGCGGGGATACTGGCATTTCGATTAATAAATCATTATCGGCATACCGATCAATAACTTCATACCGCATAGCTTTTTTTACCGGTGTTAGCCAATGTGCATTGATACCGAACTGCTGCCAATTGAGCATTAGGTCTGCTGAAAAATAACAACGATCAAATAAGGTTAATGAATCTTCTGGAATATCGGTCAGTAGCCGTTTAGCTAGGGTTATCTCGCCGACACTACAGCTATCAAATGCAGCGCCAAGTAGCATCCGAGTATGCGTTGAATGCAAAGAAACCATACGAAGTTGCGGATAAACAGGATTAGATTTTGAGATAAAACCAAATGCTTCACTATTTTCTGGCGTGTCTTGCGCTCTAAAGGTCGTGCCATCTACGGCTAATAAGTTTAAACCGATACTATGTTTTTTAGCTATGATAGATTTATGCCAAGCCGCACAAGTTGTACTAAAAAGGTAGCTCATGGGAGATTCACCTAATCGCTTTCGACAATCGGTGAGTACACTAGGGGCAACATGGTCATAGACTTCATCAGGGTTAGTTTGCAAAGCAATATCGAGTGAACCACAGACTTCTTTTATTGAGCAATTTCGCATTAACCCCATCATGATGATTAGCCAAACAGCTTGCTCTGCAGGTAAGCGGCGACGTCGAACACTCGCTTTTTGAGTACAAAATAATGCTTCTTCAATCCATTTAGAATCAATGGCTGTTAATACGCTGTCGTAAGCCTCTTTATTTTCAAATGACTCATACACCAATTCCATCTCTTGATTAAACAAAAAAAATCCCCAGCCTTAAATAAGATTAGGGATTATGATCTATCTGGAAGATCGTTCAAGTTTTCTTATTAGATCCTTAACCGATCGGCATTAACTCAATTGAGTGGCTTTTTTTGTTTTGAAGTAAGTGATTGATTAAGATTACTTGCTATTAAGTAATCTAAATACCTACAAATTTCCTTCCTAATAAGCAAGATATAAATTCACAAAGTATGATTCATGTCACTATTTTGACTGTATTTTTCGTGTTTGTATGTGACCTATTGTTGATATTTGCCCTGGTTTGGTTGATAAAAGAGAATAAAAGCCTAGGGTAAATTTATGGAGGGGGCTGAGGAGTGGTAACGATAAAGTGAGTAAAATGAACTACGGAATATTTATGTTACTAAGGGATAAATGAGCATTGGTTAGTATGTTGTGGGGGAAAATTATGAATACAATAAAGCATATTAAGGTATTACTTTTATTTGTTTTTATTCTACCGATATTATCGGGGTGTGGCCTATTTAATGTATCTCCAGAATCAAGTGTTATGGATAGGGTTACTATCGCATCTGCTAATCAAATATTTACTCCAGAGTTTGAAGGGTTTAGTGATGAGCAGTTATTACTATTATTGGACCCTAATTACGGTCTTAAGAATACTGAAAATGAAAATGAAAATGAAATTGAATTTTCAAATTTAAACTCTTTCAAAAAAAATAGGCAACTTCGTCGAGCGTTTAAGGCTGCTAATGACAACTATAAAGCTGCCCATCGCTCCCAGATACAAGACCGATTGATTGCTGCCTCTAATCAGCGATGTAATCTCTATACCACTTATCTAAAACGAGTGAGTACTAATCAAAATGCATTCTTTGGTTCCTTAACAACAATTCTTGGCGGGGCTGGTGCCATTGTAACAGGTGCTGATTCTGCAAGAATTCTTTCTGGTTTGGCTGGCATCTCTAGTGGTACGCGTTCAGAATTAAATCAAGCAATTTTTGAGTCTGCTGCAACTAGTGTCATTGTTCCTGGAATTCACAGTAAAAGAGCAGAATTGCTTACTGAAATGTCAGAGAAACGACATTTGCCATTAGACAATTATACTGTTGAAGGTGCAATAGCAGATGCAATTGTATATCACGGAGCTTGTAGTTTAGATGAAGGAGTGTCTTTTGCACAAAAAAGTATTATATCTTATGAGGATATTGGCATAAAAAAATTCACGGCTATTCAAGAGCAATTAGGTAAGAGCCGTAATATTTCAGAAGCATTTATTTTGGGGCCCTTAGACTCATTGTTTGTTTCTGAAATAATTCTGAAAGATATTTGTAAAAAATTAGATGAATTAAAAGATGTTGTTGATTCGTTAAAAAAAGAGACATTAATACTGAAACACACATTACTAACTAAGTCTTGTAATGAAGGAGATTATAAAGTCGAAGCCGAAAAGCTTGACGAAAGTTTATCTAAAATTGTTCTTCTATATTCTTCTAGTACGGGTGAGGAGAAATCTAATCAATTTAAATTGCTTAAGGCGCAACAAGTAAATGCGCGAGACTTTCAACATAAAGTACACTCAGAGTATGCAGATCTATCTCTTGAAATAAAAAACAGATAAAGGAATAGTCTAGAAATAGAAGTTATTTTTATTTTACATAAAGAAATACATATCTTATTTTCTGAGCAACTAAAAACTACAAGAGTAAATAGATTCAAAACTAACATAGTCTGATTTGCTAGAAAGCAAAAGTCAATACCAGAACTAGTCAGCAGTGATTAAAAAATTTTTAAAAGATTAAGAATAGCCAGTAGAAACTTTAAACGGATATAGGGTTATCATAATTATATCAGATTATTTTTTGTTCTTTATTCTGATATTAATTTAACATATAAAGGAGTACAAAATGAAAATTAACATTATAATAATATATTTTTTTGTTTTAGTGTCATCTGTAGCTTCTTCCAATCAATTAGAATGGGAAGTTAAAGAGCCATTTCGTTTTATAAAATCGGATGTAGAACGTTCCAAATTTTCAATCAATAAGGAAGAAACAGCACTCGCTTTCATTAAAAATAGAATGTCAAGAAAAGATCGAAAGCTACTTCCTCCCTATAATCTAACCTATTGGAATACAGATATTAATGCCGATAGGAGACTATTAGAAGATTATATCTTTCCATCAAAGCATCAAGTTTTTTCAAAATTAACCGAAAATGTTGCTGGGGAGTGTAAATGGAAATATCAAGATCAAACTTCACAAGAAAATTGCGTAAATGGTTTTAAGTTTTATGCTAAAACGCAGTTCGGAAAAGGAAGCTCTCGACTTTCTGTAATAATTTTATCCTCTGATGAAGTTATTGAAGCTGATGTAATTGTTAAAGACCGATTAATACTTGGAATAGGTGATTCTTTTGCTTCTGGAGAAGGTAATCCAGATTATCCAACAGTAGTCAGTAAAAATGGAATTATTACGTTAGCTGCGGCTCATAAAGAAACAAATATAACCGGTCGATGGATGGAAGATGCAAAAAATAAGTGGGTAGAAAATGCAGCTGAATGGTTAGATAAACAGTGCCACAGGTCTTTTTTTAGTCAACATATTATGGCATCTTTAAAACTTGCGGGTATTAATCCCCATGAGACAATAACAGTCGTACCTCTTGCTTGCTCTGGTGCAGAAGTTTTGGACGGGGTATTGATTCCACAAAAAAGTCCGCCTGGCGGTGGAAAGTTTGTAAAAGAATCACAAGTTAATTTTGCTGTAAAACATCTCTGCCGAAATGGTACAATACGTATAGTAAATAAAGCTTTCTACCGTGGTTATACAGGCAAAAATAGTCGAAATCTTGAAATTCAAGGAATGTACCGTTGTGATGGGGAGTTAAGAAAGCCTGATGCTGTCTTTGTAAGTGTAGGTGGCAATGATGTTGGGTTTGCACCTTCAATTGCCTGGGCTACTATACCGAATAGTTATAGGCACCTAGGTGGACTTTTAGCTGTAAATATTACACACAAAGCGATTAAACCTGTATGCCCAAAATATACAGGGCAAAGCATATGTTCTAAAAATAAGCCTGTAGGAAAAGATAGAATAAAGTACTGGTTACCAGAATACTACCAATGGTTTTCAGAGCAGTTGACTCAGACTGGGTTAGTCGAGGATCAGAGTAAGGTTTATCTTACAGCATACCCTAATCCAACATTTATTGAAGATGGTGTGACTTTTTGTGGCAAAGATAGAAGTATAGATCTAAATGAACAAGCAAGGTCTAAGCTTCTTAAAGGTTTTTGGACTCAACGCTGGGATTTGGGCATTACTCAATCAGAAATGCATGATTTAAATGTTGGTCTAATAGAACCTCTTTATTCTGAGATGAAGAAGTCTGCAGAGAAATACGGCTGGAATTTTATTGACTCATACACTTCTGATCTTTTAAGTAAGGGCATTTGTGCAGGGTATACTAGGCAAGATAAAAATATTCCAATATACCCCCATGTCAGGCATGGAGTCTGGTACCCAAGTGATCCTTCAATAGCATGGGCTTATGATGTTGATAAGTCACGATGGTTTCGTAATACAAACGATTCAATCCTATTTCAGACTGATCAAACTGATAGCGGTATGAATGGAGCTTTTCATCCTGATTTTCGAACTCATGCATTAATCGCTGATCATTTATCAACCAAAGTTAAAAATCACTGGTATGATAATGGCTCGATGAACAACTATTAAAGTAGCTCAATAGTCATGAAAATTGAGCCCCCAGTAATTAATCATGTTTTAGGTTTTATAAAAAGGATATCGGTATCGTTTCTTAAGAATGAATTCTGATGCCAACTTCTAATTTTTATTAATTTTTTATTATACATAGTGCCATTTCTAATTATTAACTTTAAAGCAAAACAATGAATAAGCTTAAACCTATGTTCATTGCGATTATACCTCTTCGTCATGCTATTTTCATGATAGGAGGGTTTGTTATGACTTAACTCCTACAATTACGAGTATAATTATCTTATACACTTTATAAGATATTTGGCTATTAAGTTTTCTCCTATCCAAAAAACCAATGAAAACCAATGGATGGGAAAACCAATGGACATCCATAAACTTTTAAAACCAATGGACATCCATAAACTTTGACCAATATTCATAATCAACCTATCTTTCAGTGATGCAGTTTTACATGCTCGGAGGTAGTTTGTTATGACGCAATCTCGACAATCTCAAGTATCGCTTGCTGATACCCCTTATTACCACTGTATATCTCGTTGTGTTCGTCGAGCTTATTTATGTGGTGAAGATAAATACACTGGCCAATCATTTGAACACCGCCGCCAATGGATGGTTGAGCGAATGCATCAACTCGCTTCTATTTTTAGTATTAATATTTGTGCCTATGCCATTATGTCGAATCACTATCACTTAGTCTTGCACATTAGAAAAACCAATGGACATCCATAAACTTTGACCAATATTCATAATCAACCTATCTTTCAGTGATGCAGTTTTACATGCTCGGAGGTAGTTTGTTATGACGCAATCTCGACAATCTCAAGTATCGCTTGCTGATACCCCTTATTACCACTGTATATCTCGTTGTGTTCGTCGAGCTTATTTATGTGGTGAAGATAAATACACTGGCCAATCATTTGAACACCGCCGCCAATGGATGGTTGAGCGAATGCATCAACTCGCTTCTATTTTTAGTATTAACATTTGTGCCTATGCCATTATGTCGAATCACTATCACTTAGTCTTGCACATCGATGAACAAGAAAATTATTTACTTAGTAACGAGCAGGTTTGCCAACGATGGGGAAGCTTGTACTCAATGCCAACCTTAATTGACCGTTGGTTAAAAGAGCAAACAATATCTGACGAAGAAAGTAAAGCTGCGCTGAATATTATCAAT
>NZ_JACJDP010000060.1:0-14384 GCF_014163575.1 Psychromonas sp. SR45-3 | reverse complement strand
TGAAAAAAGAGAAAAAAAAGAGAAAAGGAAAAACTGTTTAAAATAAATATGTGGGCGTAATTGTGCTAAAGCTAACTAAATCGAAGCAAAGTATTCGTTGTTTTTATGCTCATTATTTATCTTGATTTTTTAAGCTCCGAAAGAGCTGAACGGTATAATGATCTAGATCAAAAGAGTGTTTGAAAGGCTGATATTTTTGTATTTATGTTAGGTAGATACACAATCACTTATTCGTTCAGTACTAATATTATAAAGAGGCACATAACTGAGGAGAAAACTGATGAGCTACCGTCATATTTTAGTTGCTGTCGATTTCGACGAAGGGAGCCAGAACGTTCTTGATAAAGCGGTCAATCTGGCTAAAGCATTAAATGCTAAGCTATCTTTAGTGCATTCCAACAGGCAAATGTTTCATGAGTCTGGATATGGTGGGTTAATTGATATTGAGCTTGCAGGGTTAGAATTTGAGCATCCAAGTTCGAAAGAGCTAAGTGATAAATTGGGTACTTTTTCCGCTGATATTGGTTACCCTATTGAACGTAAGTTTATCGTTGAAGGGGATATCAGTCATAGTTTAGAGGGGCCTGTTAAAGAGGCTGGTATAGACTTAATTGTATGTGGTCATCACCATAATTTTTGGAGTAGATTAAGTCCATCTGCTAGTGGATTAATGAACTCATCATCGGTCGACCTACTGGTTATCTCGTTGGATGGATAAGGCTTTAGCACTAATAGAAATTACTTAACAAGTATTTAGCCATCACTTTTTATTCTACTGGTGGCTTTTATTTTGTGGTATTTAGTTGTCGTGATTTATCTGCAGCAGTTTATTTATCAGTAATAAACATGCCCAATACCAAAGTATCGAGCATGTATATTTTTTATTATTTTATAAAAATCAATACCGAGAATATCAATTGCGTTAATATCGAATCGTAATTAACACCATTACTCTTGTATTGATCATTAACTACCAATCACACCACCATCATCTTTACTGATCATGACTATAGTTGAGCGGGGTTTGTTAGTACTGCCATGAGGAAAATGTCCACTTGGGTGCTGTACACCGACGAACATGGTTTTTTGATCTTCAGAGAAGGTTAAGCCTGTTATTTCACAACCAACTGGGCCAGTTAAGAAACGACGCACTTCACCTGTTTTAGGATCGCCACATAGCATTTGGTTATTACCTTGGCCTGCAAAATCACCTTCATTGGAATAATTGCCATCGGTTTGGATCCATAAACGTCCTGCCTTATCAAAACCGATACCATCCGGGCTATTAAACATATTATCTTTATTGATATTGTCACTGCCTGCGTATAGGTTATCTTTATGGACAGTTGGATTACCGGCAATTAAGTATAAATCCCATTTAAACGTTGCGCTGTTATGGTTATGGTTTGTAGGTGCCCAGCGTACGATTTGACCGTAGTGGTTTTCAGCGCGAGGATTAGGGCCTGCAACATCTTGTCCTGCTTTTACACCACGGTTTTTATTATTGGTTAGGGTACAGAACACATGTTTCTTATCAGGGTGAACAGCGACCCATTCTGGCCTGTCCATAGTCGTTGCACCAACTTGTGTTGCGGCACGTCGAGCAAAAATCATCACTTCTGCCTGGCTATTAAATCCATTTTCCTTGGTTAAACCATTTTTGCCATAAGTGAGCTCTAACCATTGACCGTCACCTTCTAGTTTGTCTGCTTGCATTGCAAACTTAGCCACGTAAAGCGTTCCTTCTTCTAGTAAGTTACGATTTGCGCTGTGATTGCCTTCTTGGTATTTATTTTTAGTGACAAATTTATATAAATGCTCGCCACGTTCGTCGTCACCAAGATAAACAACCACATGACCATCATCATTCACCACTAATGCGGCATTTTCATGTTTGAAGCGGCCCAAGGCAGTGCGTTTTAATGGTGTTGAAGTGGGATCGTTTGGATCAATCTCCACGACCCAGCCATGGCGGTTAGGTTCATTTGGGTTTTTAGCAAGGTCAAAGCGTTGGTCAAAGTTGTGCCATTGATATTTACTTTGCTCTGCTTTAATTCCATAACGTTTATCATCAGCTGTTAATGGCACATCAACTTCTGCACCAAAGAATCCATTAAAGTTTTCTTCACAGGTTAAATAAGTGCCCCAAGGTGTTTCACCGTTCGCACAGTTATTGAAGGTACCTAGTACCTTTTTACCCGTAGGGTCAGCTTTTGTTTTTAATAAATCGTGGCCTGAAGCTGGCCCTGTTACTAACATTTCAGTATTGGCTGTAATACGGCGATTTGCTTTGCCGTTTTTATCCATTGTCCATTGACCGTTCTGTTTAGATATTTCCACTATGGTTATACCTACAGCAGCCTGTGCTTTTTTAACATCATCAGCGGTCATTGCTTTGCCTTGATGTGCAAATAGATACTCATAATTAGTATATTCATTGTTCACTGCAAGGATCGCGCGATCTTTGGAGAGTGGGAAAATGCTCATACCATCCGTATTATCACCGAATTGCATCGCTTGGGCTGCTGAGTCTTGTTGACCATTGGCATTAAAAGCGAGTGCATTATTAAAAATAGGATCTCCCCAAGACATTAAATTACTTACACTGTAGCCTTTTGGCACCACAATACTGTCACTTGTTGAAGTAGGAATAGCGGTAAAGTTTAATAGGGTGCTATCCATAGTTGCCGCAACTGCTTTAGCGACAGGGTTAAGTGCTAAAAATGCACCTGCACCGACCGCGGCTGAAGCAAATAAAAAATTACGACGAGATAAACGAGCATCAACCATTTTACTGAAATCAGTTTCTTTCTCTAAAAAGTGCGACATGTGACTTCCTTATTCTGGGGGGAGTAGTTATTCAATGTGCAGTAGCCTAAAGGACCTGTATGACAGCTTTATTACACCTCAAAATTACACCTCAAAAAATGTTACATGCTGCGTAAATAACACCAGCCAAATCTAAAAGTGAAGTAATAGCGTTATTTTTTATAGCTAAAGTTAAACCAAGATTACTTACTCAACGTATTCATTTTTAAATAACGGTATTGATTCGTTGTGTCTACGCAGAGCGAAAGTTAAATATTAAGGCAGGAACTTGAATGACAGTATTTAGTGAAAGTGAAGAGTCTAGAGTGATTGAAATGGCATGGGAGGATAGACCCCCCTTTGAAGCGATTAGACAAGAGTTTGGCCTTGATGAGCAAGGCGTGATCAAACTTATGCGCAATAAGATGAAAGCTAGTAGCTTTAAATGTTGGCGCCGCCGTGTAAGCGGTCGTAAAAGTAAGCACTTAAAGTTGAGGTCGCCTGAGATAAGTCGTGCCTATTGTCCTACACAATATAAACAGCGTTGATATAAGCCATATTAATTGGTTTTACCTGTTAATGTTGTGTGAATAATTGTGCCGACTGGCTTTCTAAAAATCGTGTGCCAATCTCATATCCCATTTGATAATCTGCAGCTAATGCTTGATCGCTGCTTCCCAAAAAGCGGCTAGAGAGCTTGTGAGCCGGTGCTATTTCAATAATCTGAGTATCTGCTGGTGGTTTATGTATAAAGTCCACTGCCTCACTGTAAGCATCCTCATGGCCTGTAATTAAATCTAATACACGAGGGCAGCGTTGCGTTTTACACACCCAAGATTTGAGCTTATGTGCCCATGGAGAATGTGCACTTTGCTCGGTTGGAACGGTTCTAATTACTATTATTTTTTTAGCGCCGCGTTGATAAGCCTCTTGAATGGGAATAGGTAATGCGACACCACCATCGACATAATAATTTCCATCAATCGCCACCCCTTTTTTATATAAATAAGGTAAAGCGCTGGATGCTTTAAGCATCGTTAACCAACTGTCTGCTGTTGGTTCAAGGAAGGCAGGGCGAAAGCCATTACTGTTAGTCGCAGAAAAAAGGAGCTGGCGATGTTGCAGTTGGGCTTGTGCACAGTTTAAATTAAGTTGGTATTCAGGCTCTTGAACCTTATTAAAATACCAATCAAGATCAATCGTATGTCCCCCTAACAATGAACGCTTCATGTTAAAGAATGCTGGGTGTTTTGATAGTTGCATAATAGAACGTTTAGCATAACCGGGTTGCTGAGTTAGATAAGCCGATAAATTTTGTGCGCCTGCTGATGTTCCAATTAATAATGCAAAGGGATTAAAATCATGTGCTAACCAACTGTCCAGTATGCCTGCTGTAAAAATACCTCGTTGTCCCCCTCCTTCAACCACTAGCGCTGTGCCTTGAATTGGTAGAGGTGCTGAGCAATTACCGATTTTCATCGGAGAGTGGTTTTTAGGCAAAGTATTATTAGTGAGTTGGCTCATTATTTCTCCAAGGTGATGTCCTAATAACTTATCCTTTTATAAGAGTTAGGTTAAATCGTTTATTGTCATTAATGCAATAGCTAGAGACTATGTTACTAAATTCACTGATTTTTTGTGGCAGGTCACTACTTAAGTGAGTTTGACGACTTTATGGACCGAATAGATTGTTAAAAATATTGGCTTAGGTAATCTACGCCTCTAATAAATACTTAACATAACCTAACAGAAGAATATTATGAAACCCTCTAAGTTAACCCCTTACCGCCTGCCGCTAACAATACTTGTCTTTTTTATTGCCTATTCATTACTGACACGTACGCCATTATTTGTTATTCCATCAGCGATCAGCGTTATGATTGGTGACATTTTTTCTGCTTTTGATGGTGCAAAAGAAGGGGAGCAAATAGCCTTGATTTTGGCTATTTTATTGTGTGTATTTGCGCATTTCGGTTCTGGAATATATATGAAGGTAGACGAGCAAGCGAATAAAAAAGGATTACTAAAAGGCATTGGCATGGTGATCCTGATCACCGCCGCTTACATTTACAATATTGTGCAATAACACTAATTAATCGATTTGCTTAATGACAGCGCTGAAAAGTATGGCGCTGCCAAAGGTCGTTTATAACCGAGGGTTACGAGCTTAATAAAGGAGGGCAGTGTCGAAGCTTGTATTCACTTGGATTCATACCAAAGAACTTTTTAAAGCTGCGGCTAAAATGACTCGTATTTAGATAGCCTGTTGCAAAACAAACTTGTGTTACTGATTTATTTTTCTTTAATAAGTCCGCTGCTTTTTTAAGACGTAGTTGAAATAAAAACTCGCGTGGCGTGCTACCTATTACCTGTTTAAATTCATTAAAAAACTTAGTGCGGCTCATGCAAGATATTTTACTTAAACTATCTATATCAATCTCTTCTCTTAAATTCTTATGTAAGTGGTCGATAACGCTATTAATGCCGTTATGATCGGGTTGAGCTAAGCTGTGGCAAATAATAAAGTCACGGGTTTGGTGTCGTAATAAGCGCGTAATTAACTCACTCACAGCCAAATCAATCATAAAGCTTCTATCTTGATGGTTTTCACTAAATATATTTATCATGCGGTCTAGCAATGCTTGAGTTTGTGTATTGTGGTGCGTGTGCATTAATTTATCGTCATAGCGCCACTCTTGTTCGTACACTGAAAGGGGCGCGCTATTATTCAATTGATGACAGATTTTTTTAATGCGCTTTTGGCTTATTTCAATGGCAATACACGTAGTCGGTGTATCAATCGTTGCCGTGGGGAAGTCAATCTCAACGGCGCGATTAGGGGCAATAATAAAAGATTCGTGCGGTAAAAAGTGCGTTTCAAAATCGCGCTGAGTATTGTGCATTATTTTTTTACCCGTCAACATCCCACAAAACATGAGTTGATCAGAAACCAGTTCAATATTGGTTGCCTGCTCAAAAGTGTCATAAACACTCAGTTCTGCTTGTTCCCCAGCAAAGGATATTTTACTTTCTATTAAGACTTGATGTGCTTTACGTTGCTTATTAAGACTTTCACTTATCATAAATATCATTCTCTTTTGATTTTGAACTAGCAGTCAACAATTGTGAATTAACAGTCACGCAGACTACAAATTAATGAATATGATAACTATTACACAATGGAGTGAAAATAACTGAGAGGTGTTCATGATTTATCCAAATCCTGGTTCAACTGAATCAACAGTAGTCTTTAAAACTCAATACAATAACTATATCGGCGGACAGTGGATTGCCCCGGTTAATGGTAAGTACTACACCAATAAAACCCCTGTAACCGGAGGTGATATTTGTGAAGTGGCACGCTCTGATGAACATGATATTGAGTTAGCGTTGGATGCAGCGCATCAGGCGAAAGAAGCATGGGGGATTACCTCAGTGACTGAACGCTCTAATATATTATTGAAAATAGCAGACCGTATTGAAGCAAATTTAGAGTTGTTGGCGTTGGTAGAAACATGGGACAACGGCAAATGCATCCGTGAAACCATGGGTGCAGATGTACCGCTAGCAGTGGATCATTTTAGATATTTCGCAGGTTGTATCCGCGCTCAAGAGGGCTCGATTGGGGAAATAGATCAAAACACCGTTGCTTATCATTTTCATGAACCATTAGGGGTTGTGGGGCAAATTATCCCGTGGAACTTTCCATTATTAATGGCGGCTTGGAAAATTCCACCAGCATTAGCAGCAGGTAACTGCATTGTTTTAAAACCGGCAGAACAAACCCCACTGTCTATTTTATTCTTGATGGAGCTAATTTGTGATCTGTTACCGCCGGGTGTGTTAAATATTGTTAATGGTTTTGGTGCGGAAGCAGGGCAAGCATTAGCCACATCGCAGCGAATTGCGAAGATTGCCTTTACTGGTTCAAGCCCAGTGGGTAAGCATATTTTGAAATGTGCAGCGGAAAATATGATCCCTTCAACCGTGGAATTAGGCGGGAAATCACCTAATATCTTCTTTGCAGATATTATGAACCATGAAGATACATATATTGATAAATGTGTTGAAGGTGCCACTTTAGCGTTCTTTAACCAAGGCGAAGTCTGTACTTCTCCATCACGTTTACTAGTGGAAGAGTCGATTGCTGATGAATTTATTAAACGTCTTATCGCACGAACTAAAGCAATTATCCAAGGTAATCCGCTTAACACAGATAGTCAGGTTGGAGCACAAGTCTCTAAAGCCCAATATGACAAAATTCTTTCGTATATTGATATCGGTCGAGAAGAGGGCGCGGAAGTACTTGCAGGTGGTGCCATTGAAAATGTAGAAGGGGCTCATGCAGGTTTTTACATTCAGCCAACGTTATTAAAAGGGACCAATGATATGCGCGTGTTCCAAGAAGAAATTTTTGGCCCGGTGATCAGCGTAACAACCTTTAAAGATGAAGCGCATGCATTAGAAATTGCTAATGATACCCAGTTTGGCTTAGGCGCCGGATTGTGGACGCGTGATAGTAACCGTGCCTACCGTATGGGCCGTGGTATTAAAGCCGGTCGTGTATGGACAAACTGTTACCACTTATATCCTGCACACGCCGCATTTGGTGGTTACAAGCAATCGGGAATAGGACGAGAAAATCACAAAATGATGTTAGAGCATTATCAACAAACGAAAAATATGTTGATCAGCTACGATATTAACCCAATGGGATTTTTCTAATCATTGCTGCGCTTAATTGAGCTTGAATGGGCTATTCAATGAATCTGCCCTAATTAATAAAAGCGAGTGAATAATCTATTCTCTCGCTTTTGTTTAAGTTTTATTAAACAGAAAATAGCTGGTGGTGAGTACAAATAGCAGAGTCTAGCAATAACTTGCCATTTTAATGTTTAAAAAATAATTAGTTATATTTGTTAAGTCATTGCTTTATATGTGGTTTAAATCTAACGATATAATGCTTTTCTAATATTTGCACTATGTCGATGCTAAAAATAACCATCTTGTGTACATTGCTGTACAATAAGCCGCCAGAATGAACGCTAGCGAGAAGTAAAGCAGGGATGAAAGAAGCAAAAATGGAGGTGTTAAACCACCAAGGTGAGTCCATGGAAGTGGATAAAGGGTACCGCTTTGGATATCCCTTTTTTAGCTTACTCGTATTTATAAAACAGACATGTTTAGAAGATAAAAACCGAAATTGTCCTGAGCTACAATGTGATATTTTTTATCGTGATATTATGAATTACGGTTTTCTTGATTCTCATAATCAGCACATGGCCGATGGGCGCTTTGACCTTGCCGCTAAAAACCTCAATGCCATGCATTATATCTCTATCGACGCACTGACCGGATTACGTAAAAAAGAATATTTACAACGTAAATTAATCAGCCTTCAAAACCAAAGTTATTACGATGAAATTTCAGATTTTTCATTAGTTATGTGTGATTTAGATAAGTTTAAAGTGATCAATGATAATTTTGGTCACAGCGTTGGTGACGATACATTAACTTTGTTTGGCGAGTTGCTTCGCGAGAGTATTCGACCTACAGATTATGCTTACCGTTTTGGTGGTGAAGAGTTTCTTATCTTATTGCCTAATAGTAATTTAGAAGAGGCGGTTTGCGTTGCTGAACGAGTACGTCAAATCGTGGAAGATAGGTTGCATTTAGGACATTACGGTTTAAGTCAGGTCACAGCCGTTGATATGCAAATATCAGATATTTCAGCACAGGAAGGGGAGGAAGCAAATGCTTTCTTTTTAGCGCGATCTGTTACTTGTAGCTTTGGCGTCTCTAATTATAGTGAGTGTGGGCAATCAACGGAGCTACTCTTTACCCAAGCCGATGACAACCTTTATGTCGCTAAGAATAATGGCCGTAATCGCGTAGCGTATTAATTTTTCTGGTGATTATTGTTTACAGTGTTTTAGCACGGTCGGCGGCTCTACTTTTATCAATACAATTCATTACTTTCCTCTAAATATAAAAAAGCCTGCTGTTGAGCAGGCCCATTAAAGCCGCTAAATGATTAGCTCGCGCTATTCATTTGCTCAATAAACTTGTTTGATTCGGCAATTGATTTATTCATGTCGCTCATTAGCTGTTGAATATCACGTTTAAGATTGGTGAATTCACCTTTGATTTCTGACACGGCTTGCGCATTTAAATTATGTTTTAAGTACAACACGTTATCGTTTAAAGACGATAATACCGGCTGCATCTTGCTTTCTGCGTTGCGCATCGACCGTAAAAGAGTACTAAATTGACGCTGAGTCTCTGCTAGTTTTTGACTGCTTTGGCGTTTTAATGATGCACTTTTATATTGCTCAAGTTCTTCGCTCCATTCATCAAATAATGCATCGGCAACTTCTTCCACTTTATCAATGTTAGTTGATACTTCATTTGCCGCTTTTAGGCTAGACTGGTAATCATCGTTTAATGCGTTGTAAGTATCTTGTAATTCACCCCCTTTAAAGTCGATCAGGGTTGTTAGACCTTCAAGTGCTGATTGAAACTCTTCTTGTGATTCTTGTTGCGATTCTTTTGTTTCTTCAACACGGTCAATAAGAATATCGCGCTTGTGAAGCCCCACTTTTTCCATGGCCGAGTAATAAACTGATTCACAGCCTGATAAAGTAAATGTTAGTGCAAGTAATGAAGCACATAATAGTGTTTGTTTTTTCATTTTAATTCCTGTTTATAAGTATCAATACTGTAAATTATGAGGTGATTGTGATGATAACCAAAGCTCGACAGATACAAATCATGGCATGAATAATAAGCTCTCCCCTTATAAACAGCAAGCTAAGCCCTGTGCACTTAAGAGAGCAAACTAATTACTCAACATTGGGGGCTCGTAGTTTTGTCGTAGTTTCCGCCTGAAGACACCTACTCATAGTTAATTTTTTATTTTGGGCTGATTGATTGGGAAAGCTGAACTTTCATTTTTATTCGCCTGCGCTCATCCTGACAGCTACCTATCTATTAGCAGCGTTTTCGCCCTGTTTGCTGTTGTTGAAAGTCATTTATCGCTTGGGAAAGCTTTACGGTGCGGAAGTTGTAGCCACATCGAGCATCGATTATCTATAGCTTTTTGATAAGCATATTTTAAAAAGCAAAAAATAAGATCTGCCCCTATTATTCTTGATTGTAGTGTTGATTCGTCTGCGCTCATCCTGACAGCTAGCGATTTATTGGCAGTGTTTTCGCCCTGTCGGCGACATCCTTTCTTTTACCAGAAAAGAAAGGATGCAAAGAAACTGGCCACCGGATCGCTTTCTTACCCAAACGCTAATTGCCTTTCTTAACGCATCAGTTCATACAGCACGTCCATGTGCCGAATAAACTTACAGCAAACGTCCTGTTTGCTGTTGCTGAAAGTCACTTATCGCTTGGGAAAGCTTTACGGTGGAGGAGTTGTAGCAACATTGAGCATCGTTTTTGTTGGGATTGTTATATCGTATTTTTAAAAGGAAAAAACAAGGCTTGAGCCTATAGTTAGCAGTAGACCGTCTTAAACTTGAGATATGCTTCGATGTACTGCTTATTCTCTTTAATGACTTTATTCTCGCTATATATTTCTAGATAATATCTAGAAATATCATCCATACGATTGCAAACATTAAGCCAATGACTAAAACGCCGAGATTTTGTAAAAGGGTCCCAAGCTAACGAATCAAGTTTTTCTAGCGAAGGATGTGAGTCTGTAAACTCCTCAAATATATACTTTAATAATGTATTTCTATTGTAGAAGCTAGCATGATCGATATAACGAGATACAAAATCTGATTTAATTACTTTACCGTCACTCGCCTTTAATAACTTTTCGAAATTTTCTAATAACGTTGTAAACATAACTAGGTTCTTATCAATTAACCTTTTTGAAATGTTTTCTATTAAACCACTTTTATCAATAAGCAAAAGCTCTTCTTGGTTTAGCGAATACTCAGTTAAATATAAAAAAACATCTGAATCATCAGCGATTTCTATTATTTTATCTAGCATTCTGTACTCAATGGCTAGAGCTATACCAAAGTATTTAGTTGCCTCTTCATTTAAGTATTTATCTACACTAGTTTCTTCAAAGTTATGAGATACTATTTTAACTGTAACTTTTGCTTCATTTTCTTCTCTGCTTTCGAAAACATTTATCATTTCCTCAGCTGTAGGTGTGCCATCAGGTTCTTTATCAAAAAATGATTTATAAGCGCTATACACATCAAACCTTGAAATGTATTTTCGGGTATTGAAAAGCCATAAAACATCATTCATGTTTTCTGTGCGTGGAAATAAAGGTAATGAGATCTGCATGATTTCCCTATTAAATCAATTTATTATAAGCTAGCTTGTTATAATATGTTACAATATTATTAAGCATGTATTTATCAGATATTTCTACAATTCCTATGTAGTCACTAAACTTTTGACCAATAGAGCCTCCAACAAAAAACACTTTTAACATTGCCTCTTCGCACCAATAAATGTAATACCTATCATGCATTGATTCTTTTGAGTGAATCAAATCAATGCTTTTAAATAATCCATTTTTTACAAGATGAATTTTACGTTCATTGATTTTAATTTTTCTATCTTTTTTCTCATCGTCGTCACCTACAGAATTGAATTTTGAAATTATTTCTAGCGTGATTTTACTACTTCCTCCAAATAGAGAGGTCAGATTATCTAAGTCGATAGGCATAATATATGGGTCAATAATGGATATTTTTTCTATTTTTGGTGTGTGATGTACGCTTGCCTTAAAAAGGCTTGCTGCATACTCAAAAGGTTTGTCACTTACAGCTTTGGGTATACATGAATTAGATTTGCTAACTAATAAATTACGCCTATTATTTATTCTATCTCTTAATCTAGACACTATTTTCACCCACATTCATATTTAGCTCATTATATGTAGATATCTCAGATCCATTATCAAGAGTCACACTATCTCCAATAATTTTCCCTCTGAAATTTATATTTCTTATAAAACCATGTCTGCTGTTATAAATAGTTTCTCCTTGAACGATTATTTCAATTTCGATTTCATCGGGACTATTGGAGAAATTAATTAAGGTTTCCTTCTCTGATATAATTCCATTTTCTATTTGTGGCTCTATGTCTTCGCAATACCCTGTAATAACATACTTCGCTTGGGCATAAGACTTAAATTCATCAAAGAACTTAACTTGTAACCTTTGAGGTAAACGATTCTCACCCTTTAAGGGTTTATCAACAAATTTGCTATTTACAACAATACGAGTTGGATCGTAATAAGTGTATGAATATAACAATTCCGGTCGATTTAGCAGATCAAGGTCGAACTTTGTTTTTACTTCTTCTAATAATTGCTTATGTTCATTAGCCCAAGTTTGATATTTATAACTTGTCATTTCACTACCGACAAACATTCTTACCTTGCTGCAACGATCAATTAATGGACTGAAAACAGCTTCATCAGAACGTTGAGTGATAAAATCGTCATAGTCTTCTTCATACCGAAGTGTGGCATCACCATTAATATTGATACACTTGTTTTCATCATCTACCGAGTCTATACGTATATTTGACACTATGAATCTAGCTTTAAATTTCTTTTTTAAGCCTATTGTTATGTCAGACTCTTTGATTGAATCGAATTCACCACAACGCCAATTAATGCATTCCCCATAGACAATCTGTTTATTACGGTCGTAAATAAGAAAATATTTGTAACTATTCATAAACTTCCTTCTTAAAAGATACTGCGATAATTTCTAACTGGTACCTAACTGCTTCTTAAGCCAAAAATTCCATATTTCTGGTGGAAATGCGGAATAGTTTTATTTGTTAAAAATTAATTGATAATACGCTGCATAAACAGTAAATCAAATATTTAGAGTGGTAGGTCAAAGTTTAATGATGTGGAAAGATGGAATTATTCTGTTTTAACAACGGAAAGGCAGAATGAGATTAATTTATTTAGAGTCAACCAAATTTAAGGTTCTATGTTGTTCAGATAAAGTCAAGTCGCCGATAGGGCGAAATACCAAGTAAAGAATAATCATGCTGCTTCAATGAGCGCAGACGAACCAATACTCATCATGGCTACAACTCGCCACCGTTGAGCTTCCCAAGCAATTAACTCATTTTAGTAAAGCCAAACAGGATGTTTGGATTAATTGAGGCTAGTGCATGGATGCACGTCCGAAATGATACGTTTAAAATGAGTTAATTGATTGGGATTAAGAAGCGATTCGGTGCCAGCTCTCTTTGCTTACTTTCTCT
Source organism: Psychromonas sp. SR45-3 (assembly GCF_014163575.1). Taxonomy (NCBI): domain Bacteria; kingdom Pseudomonadati; phylum Pseudomonadota; class Gammaproteobacteria; order Alteromonadales; family Psychromonadaceae; genus Psychromonas; species Psychromonas sp. SR45-3. The sequence goes on along the minus strand of NZ_JACJDP010000060.1, from coordinate 1,307 downwards.
ACTGGCCTAGAGAAAGTAAAGTCGCCGACAGGGCGAAATCCAAGCTAATAAATATCAGACAGCCCCATGAGCGCAGACGAACCTTATTTTATTCAAATACAAACTAACCTCAAAAGCACAGTTGTTGCGACAACAAAAAAGGCCATCTATATCACTATAGACAGCCCACTAATTTATCAATTAACTTCAGCTTTAAATGTTTTGGCTACCCAAAACCACAGCTAAGCTATGCCCAAGCTACACCTAAACTAGGCTACTTGTTCAGCTTGAATAAAATTAACCAAATCATCAATACTCACCACTGGCATATCGTGCTGCTGTGCAAACTTCACCACTTCTGGTAAACGTGCCATCGAGCCATCTTCATTACTTAATTCACAAATAACACCGGCGGGAGCAAACCCTGCTAATGTCGCTAAATCAACTGCCGCTTCCGTATGTCCTCTTCGAACTAGCACACCACCTGCAACTGCTTGTAGTGGGAAAACATGGCCTGGTCGAGATAAGTCATCTGCGGTTGCATTGGGTGCGACTGCAGTTTTAATGGTGGTGACACGATCTGCTGCTGAAACGCCTGTTGTCACGCCGTGCTTCGCTTCGATACTGACAGTATAAGCCGTTGTATTTTGACTGGTGTTGTTGCTGACCATTTGTGGAAGTTGTAGCTTTTGAGTGGTTTTTGTGGGTAAGCATAAACACACTATGCCACTGCCTTCGCGGATCATCATGGCCATTTGTTGTGTTGTTAATGTTTCGGCAGCAAAAATAAAGTCACCTTCATTTTCTCTGTCTTCATCATCTACAACTAACACACCTGAACCGTTTTTGATTGATTGAATTGCATTTAATACACGTGAATGTGCATCACCGAACAAACTTAATAGAGACTGACTCATGGTATTTCCTTTGAATAGTTACCAGAATCAGGGCATTGAGAATTACATCATCCAACGATTAGATGATGTAAATTAGCATTACACCTGCAATGCTTTGGTTTCTCTTTCATCCGGACTTTAACCGTCGGCTCTGGAATTAAACCAGATCTGCTGACCTTTATTGCTAGTATTCTTACGTTTGTTACTAGGTTTATTATTACGTTAAACAGTCAATAAAGCGCTCGCGGGCTCACCTAAATAGGTTTACCGCCGGTGGGGAATTTCGCCCCGCCCTGAGAATTGCTAAGTTAAATTAGCGGACGAATTTTAACGCTTACTTCATGAGGAAGATAGTTGAAAAAAGAGATAGTTGAAAAATAGTGGTGTTACAAAATAGAATAATTGAAAAAAAGAATAATTAGCAAAGAATAG
>NZ_JACJDP010000005.1:143281-183381 GCF_014163575.1 Psychromonas sp. SR45-3 | reverse complement strand
TGCCTGAATTAATCAATAGAGCATTTTAATTGTTAACGAGTATAGGTAACCTCAAGTGTAAACATTTACACTTGAGGTTTGTTATCGTCTATTCCATTTTTATAGCACGCAAAATAACAAACTTTTTGTTTTCTGCGATTAATTCACAGTTTCCAAAAATACGCTCTAATTTATCTTGGTAATCTAAATGGCGATTACCAACAATCACTAACTCTCCGTTCACAGCTAAACAGAAATGTGCATCATTAAACATGCTCCACGCGATATGGTCGGTAATTGCATGTTGTTGATGGAAAGGAGGGTTACATAATATTAAATCATAACTACGCGCTTTAAATCCAACCAGCCCGTTGTTTACTACAAAACGAGTATTATCAGAACGCTCTTCTTCGAAGTTTTTCAGCATATTAATACGTGCCGAATCTACTGCCATATAAGATTCATCAATGAATGTGATTTGTGCATCCGGGTATGCCACTGCAGCTGCCATGCCGACTACGCCGTTACCACATCCCAAATCCACCACTTTAGTAAAATCACCTTCAGGCAAGTTATCCATTAAGTAGCGACCACCGATATCTAAATGGTTACGTGAAAATACATTTGCATGGTTATGAACTTTCCAATCGAAACGTTCAACATCCCAAGTTATTGCCACTTCATCTTCAGGCACTTCTGTTTGATCAACGATACTGAATATTAAACGTGATTTTTTCTTTGCTAATGACGTTTTAGTGGTACCAATATATTTTTCAAATAAAGCCAGTGTTGATTTATGGATTGTATCTACTTTACCTGCAGCAACCACTATTGTATCTTTGCCAATAACTGTACTTAGTTGTTGTAATTGATACTCTAAGAAAGCAAGTGTTTTTGGTGTTTTTATCAATACTACTTTGACGTTATCCGGTAATGATTGCAGACTGTCTTGAATTAATAAACTTTCTGGTTCGCAATGATTACGTTGCATATTAAGTTTTATTGAACTTACTGAGAGAAAAGAGTCTGAAACAACAGTTCTTTCAATGTTGTTGAAATAACAACTTAATGCACCAAAACCGTCGTTGATAATTAATAGTTGCCCATCTTCAGTAATGTATTTATTCAATTCATTTTCATTAAAATGGTTGATCAAGTATTCATCAGCTGAATCCCAAGCTTGTAATGTTTCATTTTTTCTTCTTGGATGGCGATGTAATATTAAAGTTTGATCTGCAATTATTAATGCTTCATTCATAGCGTTTGCCTAATTTGGTGTGTGTAAAGATACTTATTTCTCTATTTTAACTTGCTTGTCCTATTAAGGTAAGTGATATTATTAACTGTATTCAAATGAAAAAGGATAACTCTGTTTGTGAAAACTATATTGCCTACAAATAAATTATTTGCGAACAAATTAATAAAAGCTTTTGCTTTTTGTTTTCCACTCTTTTTTCTCGCTGCTTGTGATAATCAAACATCAGAATTATTGGATGATATTTGGGACGGTAGTGAAGATGATGTGTGTGAGGAAGACGTCACCAGTGTTGATTTTAAACAAATTGCATACTGGTCTATTAGTGATGAAGAAACGCTTGATGACATTGATTTTACAAAACTAACTCATGTTATTTATAACAAAATAGGTGTTGAGTCTAATGGGAATTTAATCTTACCCACTGGTGAAGACTTAGATGAATTTAAAGAGATGATTGATTTGGCTCACACCTCAAATATCTATGCCATGGCCTCTATTGGCAATGCGAGTGACTCAGCTTTTAACTCTATCGCAGGAAATACAACGGCCTTAAATGACTTTATCGCTAATGTTGAGAATTTGATCAAAGATTATGACCTAGACGGTATAGATATCAATTGGCAATTCCCAACAACTGATGATGAAGGGGACTTATTTGAAGATTTAGTCAAAGAAGTTTCTGATCTGACTACCGACCAAGGTGTGCTGTTTAGTTACGTAGTTGATTCCGGAGAGGATGATGACGCAACTGATCAAGGTGTGCAAGAGGATGCGTTAGGTTACCCTGATTTTGTGAATGTGATGGCGCTCAACACAACAGACAATGATGAGCTACATTCTTCTTTAGAAGATGCAAAAGAAGCGATCACCTACTGGACCAATCGTTGTGTGGTAAAGAACAAAATAGTATTAGCGATTCCTGTTTACTCGCAGGGAGATGCGGTATTAGATTTTAATGATATTGTGAGTGATGACCTTGATAACGCGTGTGTTGATGAAGCAACGAATATTGAAGGTCCAAGCGGCAATATCTATGACAACATTAACTATAATGGTATAGCGACTGTGATTGCCAAAACAGCATATGCACAAACCAAAGCAGGTGGGGTTATCCTCAATGCTGTCAATCAAGATTATGTTGAAGATGCTGACTACTCACTGTTGAATACCATGTATCTGCAGTCTATATATCAATCAAATACAATTTGTGACTAAACATCTGTTCTTGTGGTTAAATATTGAAGACTATTTCTGGTTTTTTTTATTGATAAAAGGGCGCATAATAGCGCCCTTTATTTACCCTACTAACTATAAGGTCATATTATGCCGATCAATGCAGCTTTAACAGAACGTAGTAATGGATGTTGTGAATTATGTTCATCGACCAATGAACTGTCTATTTTCGAAGTGCCACCTGTTAAAGAACCTAACTCAGATAAATCAGTGTTGGTATGTTCTACTTGTTTGCCTCAAATCGAAAAAACAGTCGAGATGGATAATAACCATTGGCGTTGTCTTAACGATAGTATGTGGAGCCAAGTACCTGCTGTGCAAGTAACTGCTTTTCGTTTATTAACACGTTTAAGTAAAGCGGGTGAAGTTTGGGCTCAAGATCTACTAGATATGATGTACATGGAAGATGAGCAAAAGGCTTGGGCTGATTATGGTGTTGCTGCGGATGAAATAGAAGATGTTGCGCCAACGCGTGACTCAAATGGTGTGGTGTTAGTCGCGGGTGACAACGTAACTTTAATCAAAGATCTTGAAGTTAAAGGCGGTAACTTTACAGCGAAACGTGGTACGCCGGTGAGAAATATCTCATTAACGGATAATCCTGAGCACATTGAAGGGCGTGTAAATGGTGTTCGCATTGTGTTACTTACTTGTTATCTTAAAAAAATGCCGTTATTTGAAGATAAATAACGATTTAAGTTATTAAAAATTAGATGAAATTTCTAAATTCAAGCCCGTTATGTGATTACTTTATGATATTTAAAGGAATTACGTGATGGGCTTTCTAATATCTGCGATACTAATAACAAGTTAATATCAATTACAGGATGTAATATGCTTGAAAATATCGCTTTAGGAATATTAATATTTATATTTGTTACCTTATTTTATGGAATGGTCGCTATACATGATATACCCTATAAAATAGCCAAAAAACGTAATCATCCGCAACAAGATGCCTTACAGGTAGCGGGATGGATCAGTTTATTAACTCTCCATATTCTCTGGCCATTTTTATGGATTTGGGCAACATCATACCGTCAAAATAGAAGTTGGGGCGGGGCTGAAAATGCAGAATCAGTCACAAGCAAAGAAACCAACCTACAATTAATTAACTTACAAAACCTTATCAATCTGCAACATCGAGTTGAAACGATCGAAACTGTCTTATCAATTAAATCCTCTGAAAAAGTGAAAGCAGTAGCAGAGACAAATATCGCTTCTGAAGATAATATTAATTTTAAAGTCGATCAAGACGTAGAAGATTTTGATAAACAAACCTCTCAATTATTCGAAGAAATAGATAAATTAAACCTTGAACAACAACAAGGAGATAAATAATGGATTGGTTGATAACGTTAAGCTACCTATCAATTTGTGTGGTTATATTCAGAGTGTTTGGTATTCCATTTAATCGCTGGACAGTTCCTAGCGCTATAGTAGGCGGAGCTATCTTAGTGGGTTCGTTAACTTTATTGATTAACTATACCCATCCTTATTCAGACTCGAGTAAACAATATTTTGTAACGATACCGATTGTCCCTGTCGTCCAAGGAACTGTGCTCTCAGTTGATATAACAGCAAATACTCACATTAATAAGGGTGATATATTATTCAGAATTGATCCGTTACCTTATCAAAATAAAGTGGCGCAATTAACCGCGAAAATCGTGATTGCAAAGCAACAATATTTAAGTGCACGAGAACTAAGTAAAGAAGAACTAAGTAAAGATGAATTAAGTAAACCAGAGTTAAGTGAGCAAAAGTCAAAAACTGAAAATGTAGACAATCAAGAAGATATTGATATCACTAAAGCAACAATTGATGGTTTAAATGCGCAATTAAATGAGGCAACCTATAATTTAAGAAATACAATTGTCCGAGCGCATAGTGATGGTTATGTTACTCAAATATCGGTATTCCCTGGTCTGCGTGTTGTTCCCATACCACTAAACCCCGCGATGCTTTTTATCCAAGAAAGCTCATTTAAGTATGTTAGTTGGTATCCTCAAAATAAGATTTTACAAATCAAAGCGGGTTATCGCGCTGAGTTAGTATTTGATGCCTTACCTGGTAAAGTATTTGCCGCTGAAGTTACTAAGGTCTTACCGAATATTGCAGATGGGGAAATGAAAGCCAATGCCTCTTTACTTGACCTGACTTCGCCCCATGTGGGCAAAGTCCCTGTTGTATTTGAGATTAAAGACCTTAATTTTGAACAATACCGTGATCTATTACCGCTAGGTGCATATGGGCAAAGTGCTGTGTATTCAGAGGAATTCGAGGAACTGACGATCATCCGTAAAGTGCTATTACGTATGTCATCATGGGCATCTTATGTTTTGCCAATTCACTAATATGTTAGGTTCAAACTTTAAAGCGTGCGATGTAGACAAAATGCTTGATGCATTTAATTCAATTGTTCAGGGTAGTATAAGCGGGGCATTATAAATAGCTAAAGAGGTAAAAATCAAACTAATAAAGATAGGTGGTGAAAACAGAGTCATCGATTCGGTCATCTTGTTATGACTAAAAAAGACTTATTATTGGTACAGAAGGTTTATCTGTACCAATAATTACCCATTAAAATCAATTTAATATGTATTAATTAACCATCAGCGAACATCCCGTCAATCATTAATTCTAGAAGTTATAGCACTTTCCAAGTCATTGTTTCATTCGCTTTAATAGGCACAACTACATCATTACCAAAATGCAGTGTTGCAGGCACATCCCACGATAATTTCTCTAATGTAACCGTATCTGTATTACGTGGTAATTGGTAAAAATCAGGACCATTAAAGCTTGCAAAGCCCTCTAATTTGTCTAAAGCATTTTCAGCTTCAAACACTTCAGCGTATAACTCTAAAGCTGCAAATGCAGTATACGAACCCGCACAGCCACATGCTGATTCTTTAGCACCAATGCTATGAGGTGCAGAATCAGTCCCTAAGAAAAACTTCTTGCTACCACTGGTTGCGGCTTTAACAAGAGCTGCTTGGTGTGTATTACGTTTTAGGATAGGTAGGCAATAAAAATGCGGCTTAATGCCGCCCACTAACATATGATTGCGGTTAAACATTAAATGATGTGCAGTGATGGTGGCTGCTACATTGTCACTTGCTTGGTTAACAAACTCCACGGCATTTGCCGTCGTAATATGTTCAAGCACTATTTTAAGGTTTGGATACGTTGCCACTATAGGGGCAAGTACTTCTTTCAAAAATACTTCTTCACGGTCAAAAATATCAACATCGTGTGCAGTTACTTCACCATGCACCAATAATGGCATGTTGACGTCTTGCATTGCTTGTAACGCAGCTTTGATATTATTGACATCCGTTACCCCTGAATCTGAGTTAGTGGTTGCGCCGGCCGGATAAAGTTTAGCAGCATACACATGGCCCGATGCTTTGGCTTTTTTTATCTCTTCAGCACTGGTGTTGTCAGTTAAGTAAATTACCATTAACGGCGTGAACGTGGCTTGTGGTTGCTCTGCTAAAATACGTTCACGGTATGCTAAAGCACTTTCGGTTGTCATCACGGGGGGCACTAAATTAGGCATAACAATCGCGCGGCCCATGTAACGACTAGTATCACGAACGGTATCTTTTAATACATCTCCATCGCGTAAATGTACATGCCAATCGTCTGGTCGAGTAATGGTTAATTTGCTGCTCATAAAATGCTCCGCATAATAGGGGGAAGAAAGTGTGGGGATGATTTTAGAAGTATAAAAAGGTGAAGTAAAGGTCTAGTTAAGTCGTTATCATTAATCACCTTGATTACATTATGCTTTTAGTAAAATAGAGTATCGAGTGTCATCTTGATAAAAGCTAAAACTCGATACTCAACGAACGTATACACAATGGTTACAAACAACGTTTGCAGATAATAGTTACTGATTACTGATAGCGATAGTACCTAGTGTTCACAATCAAGCTGTATAATGTTGTCTTATAGCCTGCGCAATATTCGCTTTAATACTGGCATCAACATGCACACTTTTTTGTGGTGGTAATAGGTCCACCAAAGATTGTACTAAAGGCTGTTTTTCTAATGGGGAGTGAGCTACCCAACTCGCTAACAAATCGCGATTAATGTAAGCAGGTAAAGAGCCTAATGTACCGACATCATTTTGACTATGAATTAATAGACCTGCAGTCGTGCCTTTATCCAAGGTCAGTACTTGGTAAAAATAAAGTGTGTGATAATCTAATTGTTGCTGTAATTCTTGATCAGAAGGGGGCGGTAAGCGACTAAATTTATCGTTTAAGATAGCGATATAACAGTCGATAGCTTGAGTAGCAAAATCAATCCCGAAGTGTTTAGGAGTGTGCTCATTCCCGGTAAATCCTTCTAAATAAAAATGGCTGACTCCGCGGTGTTTATTCAATGCGGGAATGAAAAAATATGTTTCGCCTTGCGCAATGCCACTCTCAAAATGCTCGCCACTGGCTTGTTGTAACATATTGTTAAAGAGTAAATTATCCGAAGGGTCTACAATGGCTGGGTTCAAGTCCGCCATTAAACGCCAGTATTGATGGCCATTTTTAAGTTCAGTCCAACTCACGTGAATATGAATCGAAGGAGCAAGTGGGTGTTGAGGATGAATAATGGTAGATAACGCCGTTGCCGATAAAAAAGCTTTATCAGGTTTGTCCTCATATTGTACTTGCGATACGTTAACAGAAGCGCGATTAAAGACCATATTAGTGGTTGCTTCGAAGCGCTGGCCTCCACCATGATTGCCATTATCTCGCAACCATTCAACACTTTTAAATTCAGTGCCAGTAGAAAGCTTTTGTAGTTTTTGTACAAAATATTGTTGAACTTGACTGAGTTCTGTTAAAGCAAACTGAGCTTTCTCTGAAGAGGCCAATACGCGCATAAAAATTCCTGTATTAATATAAGTGGTCAGTTCAATTGCTGTTTAATGATAACAATTAAGAGTGCATAAGGGGCAAGGTAATGGTTACGGTGACGCCCGTCAAGTCGCTATTGTTTTCGATGGTTAACGTAGCTTGATGGTATTCACAAATCATTTTGGCAATATAAAGGCCTAAGCCAAGGTGCGTGTCATGCTGTTGAGAAGCAGGGCGTACAGATACCATTGATTGAAATAGATCCTGATTATTATCGGAGCTTAACAATGTCCCTTGATTAGTAATACTTAGACTGATGTGATCAGTTTGCTGTGGACTGCCTAACGCTTTATTACTCGCCGTTTTACTACCTACGTACGATAAATTACTAGGCAATTTTACTAAGTTGATCACAATTGCCTGTTTAGAGATAGAGAATTCAACCGCATTATTAATGATTTTGTCTAGCATTTGCACTAAAAAATCAGGATCTGCATTAATCATGGCTGTTTCCTCACCAAGATACTTTTCAAATGTGGATTGTGGATACACCATTTCATATCCCTGTAAACAACTGTCCAATAATGTGCGCAGGTCTATGGGTTGTTTTTCCGCCTGTTGTAAGCTTTGTTCAATACGACTGGCTTCACTCATACTCGTCAGTATTTTACTGAGCCGTTGAATACCCTGTTGCGAGCGAGTGATGTATTTTTGTTGTTGAGCGTCGCAGGGTAATAAAGATAAGTTTTCTAATGAAGAGCGCACCACGGCAACTGGGGTTCTTAACTCATGAGACAACCGAGAAGATAGCTGTTCAACATAGTGATGATATTGACCCAAGCGTTGTACCATATCAGCCATGCTACGTGATAGGTCACCAATTTCATCGCTGTGTTTACTGGCACTAAATGTATCTTTTAAACGTCCGTTGTTATCCAGTATTTGTTCACTTTGGTCACGTAAAGCGCGAACACGGTTGATCACAGTAGAAAGGAATAAAAATAACAATACACCAGCAACAAAAATGACTCCTAATAATACACTGAACATTTTTTGTAAGGCTTGGTTACGTAATGTAATGATGCCATTATTCGTTTCTTCTGCTATCACCACTCCCACTACTTTATCATGAACAAATATAGGGTGTGTTGCACTGAGAATAGACACTTTTTTGTCACTACTTAAGCGCCATTGAGTGGCCGCTTTTCCGTCTAATGATTGTTTGACGAGGTTATTATTAAGTTGTGTGGTGTGTTGGTTTTTATCTATAAAGTGATTCTCTGGTTGTTCTAATAACAGTGCATAGAGTGGAGATAATAATCTTGCTTCAATCTTTGTCCAAAAGCTTGTGTCTTGATCATTAGTCGCTTCTGCAGGCCAAATTCCTGTTGCTTGATGAATATCTCCAGCTTGTGCGATAACCCGTTGGTGTCTATCAACCACCCACAGCCTTGCTCGTGTATGACGCATTGCTAAGAGTATTTGTTCTATCTCGGGAGAAGGGATCAATACACTACCGAGCTTATTAATATCAAGCAAATTGGACGTGCTGATTACATTATCTACTCGCTTTGAATCAAGTGTTGAGGCCGTGTTGAGTTGAAAGCCAAGCTTATCGCCTAATAATGTAAGTGGCATGCGTAACTCAATATTATATCCCTGTTTCGTAGACTGCCAGATACCTTGAATTGACTTTTCTCGGGTAAGGTTTGTTGCATAAATACTATGTTGCGGATACCGGTAAGCATTAAACCAGCCGTCATTAGCGACCGAAATAATATAACGTTGTAGCTCGCCTTCAGGTGAACTCATGGCAATAATTAAGTGGTCATTGTCGGTGACTTGAGTTGAATTTTTTGCTCGTGTAATTGGGTGTTGGTTAGAGACTTCAAAATGTGCGTATAAGAAACCATCTCGCTTACCCAGTAATTGATTAAAATGCACATTGTTGGTGTTGGTGTTGGTCTTGGTGTAGATGTCGGTGTTTGTTGTTTGCCCTTCAAGCGGATCATTTTGATAGCTATTCTTAAAGCCTCGATTTACTCCCCAATCTTCATTATTAGCATCTAAGCGAATCGATTGTGCTAGGTTATGAATGTATAAATCTTGGCCTTTAGTGACATTAGGTAAAAAACTTGCGTGCTCATTAAATAAACTCGGCCTTTCATGTAAAGCAGTGGCAATCGCGCTGCTGGTTCCGAGTAAGGTTTGTTGTTGTCCTTCTCGTAAAAAATTCTCCATTTCAACGACAAACTGATAGGCAAATAATGGTAACAGTAATAATAAACTACTGAGTGCTAATACCTTGCCACGTAACCCCCACCTTAATTGCATAATGAGGATTGCGCTGTATGTTGTAATGCTGTTTCAGTGCTAACATCCCAACGATAACCCATGCCATAAATCGCGGTTATCTCGTCAAACAACGGGTCTATCTGCATGAATTTTTTACGGATCCTCTTAATATGAGACGTAATAGTATTGTCATCAACAACCATATTGGCATCGCTCATTAATTGCTGACGACTCTTGACCACACCTGATTTATGGGCGAGTGCATGAATGATCCAAAATTCAGTGATCGTGACCTCTAAATTGCTGTCCTGCCAACTAATCTGCATTTTGTCATTATCGATGGTTAGTGCACCGCGCTGTATAATATTGTGTTGTGATTGTGCATTGCTCTCACTTAATCCGATACGTCTGAATAAAGCGCTAATACGCACCATTAAATGCTCTAAACCAATCTCTTTACTTAAATAATCATCGGCCCCTAACCGTAATCCGGAAATGCTATCAAAATCATTATCACGGGCAGTCAAAAAGATAATAGGTAAACTCGCCGATAACTGTCTTAGTTGCTGACATAACAAAAAACCACCATCGTATTCATGCCCTAAACCTACATCTATCACCGCTAAATCTGGCAAACGATTATTGAAGGCTTGCATCGCTTCTTCTCTACCTGAATAACCCTCTACTTGATAACCGTAGCGTTGCATCAGGTCCATATAGTTTTCACGAATAGCATGGTCATCTTCAATTATTGCAATACGTTTCATATTGAGTGTTATTCCTTTATTGCTGGTGGAAGGTTAAGTATACAAAAATCTGATAGATAGGTTTGGCTAAATTAAGCTTTGCCACTTTTTGGACACAATTGATCAGTAGTTCGCCATTTTTTGCCCCTAATCTTGCCATTTAAGTTTGTTTTAATACTGACATCTAAACAGCAACCTTAGTTGCAATATTTAATGTTAAAGGAGTTTAGGCATGTCAAAACAAACATCAACGTCATTATCACACCTTAAAAAATCATTGTTAGGTGTGGCTGTACTTTCTGCTGTCACGGGAGGCCTAGTTTTGTTGGAAGAATATAGAAGCAATAAACAGGCGTCAGCTTATTCTACTTATTTGAGCAGCTATAAAGTACCAGCCCATAATAACGATCAAGGATCGCAACAAGTGATCTTTTTTAAACGAGCAATAGATAATAGTTTATTAACCACCGATGCCAATGAGCTGGCTGCTATCGCTGAAAAAAATTTGCTAGAAGACGCATATTCAGCAGGCCAACATAATACTGCAGAACGTGGTGAAGATCATGGGGTAGATAATATGACAGTGAACAACAATTTTAAAACACATAATCAATCAAAAGATCAGCGACTAGCTAAATCAGAATTAAGTCCTACAACCATGGTTATTGAACCGACCTCAATAGAGGTTGAGCAGCAAGAAACTACTAACGTTTTATTTGCTTTGTCATCATCGAAGATTGCGCCTGAATTTAAATTAGCCTTATTAGATACAGCGGACTTGATAAAACAACAGCCTAAATTGAAAAAGTGGCAGGTTATAGGCCATACGGACAAGTCTGGAAGGGCATCTTATAATTTAAGTCTCGCACACAAAAGAGCTGAAAATGTGGCTAACTATTTGATTGAACATGGGGTTGCACAGCAACAGCTTGTTTTGGTGACATTAGGTGAATATGAAGCCATGAAGTTAACGGCAAGCACTTATAATAAAGGCTTGAGAAAAGTACAAGTCAGTCCCTATACACCCGGTGTAGATAAATTAGCTGTTCGCGTTAAAAGACAAACAGATAAAGCAGAACAACGCTTAGCATCGATAAAATTAGCCATGATTAAAAAAGCGCAGGCGAAGGCTTCTCAACAAGGCACTATTGATGAAACTGAAGCGATAGCTTTTGCTGTTAATCATGGGAACACTCAAGTAACTACTCATTCTCAAGTGACTATTCCTTCTCAATTAAAGCAGGGTAGCGAAGTAGTGCAGGTAAATACTGAATTAGTTTTAAATGATTTTGGGTCATTTAATAATAATGATAACGAACAGCATAATATTAACCTCAAAGAAAGCAAAGAAAGGCACATTGCAGCAGAAAATGAAGCACTTAATATGCGAAGAAAGACCTCTCAACAAGCTTCATTTAATGACGTCACGATACCTTCACAAAGAGAGATAAAAAGTGTCACAAAAGATCAGCAAAATACACAAATAAAGGCCATTGAAGAACCGTTAATTACTATGTTGAGCTATCAATTATAAGGGGTATACCATGTATCAATCAGATTCAAAAATAAACACACTCAGCGGATTGCTAAAAAAACATGAATTAATCAACGCGACAGTTATTTCAAGTTCCAGTTTGTTTTTTTTAATTTATTTTGTGATGTAGGATGAATATATATTTGATGACTTAGATTTAATGATAAATAGTTTAATTTAAGTCATTGTTTATGAATGTTATTTTTAGGCTAAATGAAAAGTGTTTATAATAAACAGTTACTAGGATTGTTGCCTGTCATTGCGAAATAGTGAGTATAAACCATAAAAATAGCGTCTTAATTTGCCCAGTTGGCCCCATTAAAAGCAGAGGTTATTTAATTTTTTTGTTAGTTGGCCCTACCCAAGGCTATTTAATTATAGTTAATTAAGAAGCACGTTTTAGCAATCAGGTGCTGATCAACAAATGGGGAATTAATGCTTAAGAAAATATTGGTTTTTACCGATTTAGATGGAACATTATTAGATCATTACACCTATCAAACTGACGCAGCGACAGAAATGATAGCAACGTTGAAGTTAAACGCGATAGACATCATCCCTAATAGTAGCAAAACGCTACCTGAAATATCCTTAATACGGGAACAGTTAGATTTATACTCTCCTTTTATCATTGAAAATGGTGCGGCTGTTTTTATCCCTATTAACTATTTTAAACAACAACCTGCCGAGACAATCGTGCAAGGTAAATACTGGGTAAAATCTTTTTCTCAAGAAAAATCATATTGGCTACAACTGTTGAATAGTGAAGCAAGTTCATTCCAACACCTGTTTCGAGGTTTCTCTGAAATGAGCAATCAGCAACTTGCTGAATTGACAGGGCTAAGTATTGAAAATGCAAAAATGGCTAAACAGCGTCAATATGGAGAGCCTCTAAATTGGTTAGGAGATGAGCAACAACAAGCAGAATTCAGCAAACTTATGAGTCGTTTAGGGGCCAACGTATTAGAAGGTGGCCGTTTTCTACATATCAGCGGGCATTGCGATAAAGGCAAAGCACAGCAATGGTTAACCGCACAATATTCACAGCAACAAGTTGCTCAAACAGCTACACATTTGACTAGACATTCAACAGAGCCTTCAAACACCGCATCCTCATTATTTCCATTGCAACAGGCTTTATTACAAAGCAATGAATCGAAGAAGCAAGTTATCAGCATTGCAATGGGCGATGGCAAAAATGATATTGCGATGCTAGAGCAAGCGACTATTGCTGTGCAGGTTCGCTCACCTGTGCATGATTTCCCCGCTTTATCGCGTACTGAACATGTTTATCAAAGTCATTTATATGGTCCTGCAGGTTGGACAGAATGTTTAAATAAGATTTTATCATCGACACAAATTTTTTAAATTAAGGAACTGAATTATGGCTGATTTTTATCAAAATGGCATTGTCACCACAATGCATAATTTAAGACAGCGTAGTAATCAAGATCTTGAAGCTGAGCTACAAACCTTTTCTTCAACACGCCCGATGGGGTTAATCTTACCTTCACTTTTCTCTGAATTAGAAGGCGAGGCATTTCCTGATATTGTGGATCACCTTTGCGAGGTCCCTTACTTATCTGAAATCGTCGTCGGTTTAGACCGCGCAAGTGAAGAACAATACCGCCATGCACTCAAATTCTTTAAAAAACTGCCTCAACATCACCGCGTATTATGGAATGAAGGACCAAGGCTAAAAGCGCTAGATGCTAAATTGCAAGCACTGGGGGTCGCACCTAAGGAGTTAGGTAAAGGACGTAATGTTTGGTATTGCATGGGTTATACCTTGGCTTCTGGTAAAGCTGAATCGGTTGCATTACATGACTGTGACATTGTTACCTATGACCGTTCATTATTAGCAAGGTTAATTTACCCCGTCGCTAATCCTGGTTTTAATTACGAATTCTGTAAAGGTTTTTATTCGCGAGTAGCAGACGGTAAAATTAATGGGCGCGTGTCTCGTTTACTGGTTACGCCCTTGGTGAAAGCATTGAAGAAAACCATTGGTCATAATGAATACTTGGAATTTATTGATAGCTTTCTCTATCCATTAGCGGGTGAATTTTCTTTCCGAAAAGATGTCTTAAGTGATTTACGTATTCCAAGTGATTGGGGATTAGAGATAGGTGTATTATCAGAAATGCATCGTAACTACGCAAGCAATCGTACTTGTCAGGTGGATATTTCAGATGCCTATGACCATAAGCATCAAGATCTTTCTTTAGAAAGCGTCGAAGGCGGTTTATCAAAAATGTCCATTGATATCAGCAAAGCATTCATCCGTAAATTAGCGACACAGGGCGAAACATTCAGCCCTGAAAGTATTCGTACGCTTAAAGCAACGTATTACCGCATTGCATTGGATTATTTAGAAATGTATCGCGGTGATGCAATGATGAATGGTTTAAGTTTGGATATTCACAATGAAGAAAAAGCAATCGAAATGTTTGCTGAAAACGTGATGACCGCAGGTCAAATATTTTTAGATAAACCAATGGATACGCCTTTTATTCCCTCTTGGAGTCGAGTGATCAGCGCTATGCCCGATGTATTAGAGCAATTAAAAGAAGCGGTAGAATTAGATCACCAAGAGTTTAGTGAATAGATAAATAGGAATTATTGCAGATATTGTGTGTTTATTTCGAAGTACTGCAAAATAAACACTATTTTCAAGGTAAACATTGGGGCGCGTGCACAAGGAGAAATGAATGGATGAATTAAACGACATGGAAGAAACGTTAATCATTTTAAAAAATAAATTAGTGCAGCAACTTAACATTATTTATAAAGAAGTTGACCTGAACATCAGTTGTGAAGAACTAAGCGAACAATTAATTAAATTAATGCGTTTAGATGAAGCTTGCTCAACGCCCGTTGCTTATCAAAGCCATTGGTCACAACAAGATGTTGTAATGATCACCTATGGAGACTCATTATTAAAAGCAGATGAAAAACCATTAGTGACACTAAAACACTTTATGGATAAATATTTAGGTGGCAGTGTTAATAGCGTTCATATTTTGCCATTCTTTCCCTATAGCTCGGACGACGGATTTTCTGTTATTGATTATTCCAGTGTCAATGAGTCCTTAGGCGACTGGGATGATATACAAGCAATAGCAAAAGATCGCCGTTTGATGTCTGACCTAGTAATTAATCATTGTTCCAGCAGAAGCGCATGGTTTGATAATTTCATTAAAGGGGAGGGGATAGGCCATGACTTTTTCTATACGGCATCCCCTGAGGATGACTTATCAGAGGTGGTGAGACCACGTACTTCCGATTTATTAAGAGAAACTGAAACGGGTAAAGGCACACAGCATGTATGGTGTACTTTTAGTCACGATCAAGTCGATTTCGATTTTAGAAATCCAGAAGTGTTAAAAAGCTTTGTCGACATTATCCGTTTATATCTTGATAGAGGCGTTAAAATTTTTAGGTTTGATGCCGTCGCATTTTTATGGAAAAAATTGAACAGTAGCTCAATCAATTTACCTGAAACTCATGAAGTCATCCGTTTATTAAGAACATTATTAGAGCATGCAGAAAGCGACGCCGTTATTATTACTGAAACTAATATACCTAATACTCAAAACCTGACTTATTTTGGTAATGCCAATGAAGCACACGCCATCTACAACTTTTCATTACCGCCTTTACTGATAAATAGCTTAGTCACCGGTAACTGTTTATACCTAAAACGCTGGTTGATGAGTATGCCGCCATCTCAAAATGGTACCGCTTATTTTAATTTCATTGCATCTCATGATGGTATTGGTCTACGTCCAGCTGAAGGCTTGCTAAACGACTATGAGCTCACTACCTTAGTGGAAACCATGCAATCATTTGGTGGTAAAGTCTCATGGCGTAGCACAGCGTTAGGGCAGCAAAAAGCCTATGAAATTAATATCGCATTATTCGATGCATTACAAGGTACAACCAAAGGAGCTGATAGCTTCGGTTTACAGCGATTTATTTGTGCACACGCTGTCATGTTCGCACTAGAAGGTATTCCTGGCGTTTACATCCACAGTTTACTGGGCACACAGAATGATTATGAAAAAGTCGCTAATACTCAGCAAAATCGCTCTATTAATCGTCATCGTTGGGACTATCAGGAGCTTGAAGAGAATCTAGGGGATAAAAGCGATCATCATGCGATTGTATTAGCATCATTGAAAGAGTTATTGGATATTCGCATTAAGCAACCTGCATTTCACCCTAATGCAACCCAGTTCACTCTGCATTTAGGGTTGCAACTATTTGGATTTTGGAGACAAAGCCTAGATAGAAAACAGAGTATTTTTTGTATTAACAATATTACTGACCACGACATGGAATTATCAATTCAAGAATTAAATTTGATTATGACTGATAATTGGTTTGAACTGATTTCAGGAGAACCGCTGGATATGCAACAAGAAGTGATAGTGCTAAGCCCCTATCAAACCGTTTGGATAACTAATAACGATTATAAGTAATGAGCAGTTATGAATAGTCGCTATCAATAAATATGATTAGTAACTGATTGAATTTTGGTTAAATAATGTGAGGCATCGTATAAAAAAGAGTCCCTTTCACTATTGCTTTGAAAGGGGCTCTTTTTAGTGGTTTCGTTAAAGTAGCTTGCCTTAATCTATTTCATTAGAAGGTGTGTTGAGTATGTTCAATTCAACGGGAGAGGTTGATTGTGCCATTAACTGCGCCTGAATTTCGACTAATTTGGCTTGTATGATAGTTAGATTTTTGCCGCCTAATCTCAGTAATAGTTTTTGTGCATGATTTAACGCCTCTAATGTTGGATTATTATACAAATACATTACAGAAGGAGACTTTAATGAGATTGGGCCATTAATAACGGGAACACTTAACGCCATTTCTATTGCATCATTTAACACCTCATCAAAGTCTACACCTGGAAGCGAAATCTCTGCATAGGTTTGGTCGATAAGTGGTTTCAGCATATAGTACGTTGCCACAATTTTTTCGCTGTCGATTGAGTCTATAAATTTTGTGTAGTTATCATAACGATGGTAATTCAGTACAGATACATAGGTTTTACCGTTACTGTCTTTTTTACGAAATGGTATATCAGTTGCCAGCAATGGACTAAAGCTAGCAAGAAACTCACCACGGCTAAAATTATCAATAAAAACCACCGTGCTGCGCAACAGATCTTGCTCTAATAAATTATCAACAATTAATGTCTGTTCACTAAACTCTTCAATCGCTTCTAATACCAAAGGGTCTGACTCATCGATCAAAGGTAAATTAGAATCAATAACTATTTCAGTAGGTTGTGCCGCTGATATTGGTAATACACCTAAAGCCGAAGCCACTAACAAATCTTCCTCTTTTTGAGGTATTTCAACCTGTTCAAGGTCGGGCACTTCTTTAATAACAACCGTTTCTTTTTCGGGTTGGGCCATTGCTTCCTGTCGCTGTGTTTGTTTTAACGCAGCTAATTTCTCCATTTTATCGTTGAAATAAGAGGTCAGTCCTAAACGTTGAATTAATTGCGGTGCAGTATCAGGATAAGCGAAAAAATAGGTGCTAGTGCCAAACATCGTGAGACAAGTTAATATAAGCACAATATTAAGCCATGAATAAGCTTTCTCTTTTTTTGAATCGGGGTAAGCCATGCTTAGTGCACTCCGTTAATAATAGGTAGGCTGAAGTTATAACAATTAAACAATATTGTACCAAGTTGGATTAAAATGATATTTAATTCATGAACATATTTTATATAGCTTACCAAATCAACTTACATTAAGTTTAAAAAAATCACGTTACAAACCATTAAATGCTAAAAATGATACTAAGAACGAATTAATTGTAGACAATGCGTTTAATAATCAAGCAAGCAGAGAAATATATGCAAATAAAGTTTGACGATCACAAACCAACTCAGTAATATCTCGCCTCGTTGACAGGCATTAAGTTCTTACAAAGATTAGTTGCTTCAACAGTTCAGCTAGCGAGGTGTGATAACATATACATCCTTAATAATAAGCAGAACGGTGAGTGTTGTTTTACAACATATAACCAGTGCAATTAAATGCGCAAATGAATGCTCGGTGATTAGCGCAGCTTGATAGTGCATCTCCAGTGTTTTGTAAAAGAGTTGGACCAGAGGGTTTGACGCATAATAACAAAACACAAATAAAAATACTCGGTGATTGGCACAGTTTGATAGTGTATCTCCAGTGTTTTGGAAAAGAGTTGGACCAGAGGGTTTGACGCATAATAACAAAACACAAATAAAAATACTCGGTGATTAGCGCAGCTTGGTAGCGCATCTGGTTTGGGACCAGAGGGTCAGAGGTTCGAATCCTCTATCACCGACCACATTTTGAAAACAATGAGAAATCGTTGTAAGATATAAGTCCAGCTTTTGCGCCCTTAGCTCAGCCGGATAGAGCAACGGCCTTCTAAGCCGTAGGCCACAGGTTCGAATCCTGTAGGGCGTACCATTTTTAAAAAAGTTTATTGGCGGATGTAGCTCAGTTGGTAGAGCCCCGGATTGTGATTCCGGTTGTCGCGGGTTCAAACCCCGTCATTCGCCCCATTTTTTAAATCTTAAGTTTGAAAATGTTTAAGTCGTTGCGGAATTGGCGGAATTGGTAGACGCGCTAGATTTAGGTTCTAGTATCGTAAGATGTGAGAGTTCAAGTCTCTCATTCCGCACCATTTAAACAATAATATCAATTAGTTAATTACAATCCCTGACTAATTAGATATTAACAATTTCGGTGATTAGCGCAGCTTGGTAGCGCATCTGGTTTGGGACCAGAGGGTCAGAGGTTCGAATCCTCTATCACCGACCACATTAAGAAAACCGCTTTATGCTTAAACGCAAAAGCGGTTTTTTTTCGTCTTTAATTTGACAATATCAACCCAGTTTTAATCCAGTATTATTCAAATTTCCCTCTTTTTTAACACTACTTTTAGTCGCTTTGAATAACTAAAAAAACACTAAAATTTAGCTCGGTGACCAAACGGTGACCAAATGGTGTCCATTTTGGTGACCAAGTTTATTTAAAGCGGATTGATTACTGTTTTTTTAGCCATCTACCCTGTAAATAATTCTGTGTAATTACCATTTTTACCAGATGATTCTTCAAGCGGTCTTCAAACTCTATTATAAACCAGCTCATCGTAGCTCTCCGCTGTTGAACAGTTTTGACCATTTATTTGATGCCGCTTTAATTACTAAACAAAGGCACTTGTTGTGACAAAAGGAACGTTTGCCGGGTTATATAGTGTCCAACAGGTTGATTATATCGTTCATTGGAAGGTGTCTAAGTATTACCTACCAACAATGCCCTACACTATCATTTCAAGTGGTAGCTTGTCTTTATCAAGGTAATAGCATCTTGTTCTTTAAGGCATTGGTCAATTCAATCAGGAGAAAGGACTTCAGATAATGAATTGTAATGTTCAGGAGTGAAGGCTTCAATAGGGTGAAAGTCGTAATCTAAAGTCACAAAAAAAACCGACGTTGTTTGAACATCGGATTTTGATTACATATACCTAAAAATCAACACTTTTTATTAACTGATCAGCATTACATCTTAGGTTGCTATTTTTGTTTATTTTAGATCGTCACAATCGATTTATGGAGTGTCTTTTACAAATTAAGCAAGCCATGTAAGGATCAACTTCGTCTATACTTTGTAACATCAGATATTAGTTTTACCTGCTTTGTTGGAAATCCATTCTTGCATGTCGTTTTTTAGTTGATCAGCTTTTTTGCCAAAAATAGCTTGTATTTCATTCTTGACGATAATTACTTTTAAAGCGCCAAGTTTTTCTATTGTTTTTTGGTCAACAATTTTCACTTTATCTACTTTTACACGTAGACGAGTAAAACAGGCGTCAATGTTGGAGATATTTTCTTTGCCACCCAAAGCCGTAACAAGATCACTAGCTAGTTTTGCATCTGCTTTATTAGAAATCCATTCTTGCATGTCGGTCTTTAGTTGCTCAGCTTTTTTGCCAAAAATAGCTTGTACTTCATTCTTGACGATAATTACTTTTAAAGCGCCAAGTTTTTCTATTGTTTTTTGGTCAACAATTTTTACTTTATCTACTTTTACACGTAGACGAGTAAAACAGGCGTCAATGTCAGTGATATTGTCTTTGCTGCCAAAGGCTAAAACAAGTCTTTCAGCAGTATCTTCATAATTCGTTAATGGGGTATTTGACATATTTACTGCTCCTAAAACACAATTAAAGTATTGACTATTAACTGTGTATTTAAATTAAATGAGTTGTGTTGATTGATATAAGTACGAGCATTCCCTTAAAAGAAGTTAAAATTTATATTACACCAATCTGACTATTTTTGACCTAATATTAGATAGGGAAATCAAGTTAATTAAAAACAGGTTTTCATATAAACATCTGTTTATATTGAACAAATTATCACTAGGCAACAGGTTTTATCGTGAAATTATATACCACCACGAATATGTTGTTTTACTTGAGATTGATAAAACATTTTTAATTTTTTATCAAGTTCTTCATCAAGGGGAGCCAAATTACTTACCTGTGCATTTTTTATTACCTGTTGCGGGCTACTTGCTCCAGCAATAATGGTGCTGACCTGTGGTTGATCTAATAACCAACGTAACGAGGTCTCTAATAAGTTTAAATGGCTAGGCAGTATTGCTTTAAGCTGATCGACCAATTCAATCCCTTTATTAAACGGTAATCCATTAAACGTTTCTCCGACGTGAAATGCAGCACCGTCTTTATTATAATTACGATGGTCTTGCTCTGAAAACTTCTGATCTTTAGCCATTTTCCCGCTCAACAACCCACTCGCTAATGGTAAACGAACAATAACGCCGATATTATTTTCCGCCGCCTTTGGTAATAATGTTTCGATCGCCTTTTGTCTGAAAATATTGAAAATAATTTGTACCGTGGCAAGTTTGGGTACTTGGCAGCAAAATATGGCATCGTCAATCATTTCAACACTGGCACCAAAGTTTTTAATTAGTCCTTGTTGTTGAAAGTCTTCTAACCAATTAAATATTTCACCATTTCGTAATACTTCAGGCGGAATACAATGTAACTGAACTAAATCTAAAGCCTCAAGGCCTAAGCGCGTTATCGACCCTTGTATATTTTCTCTTACTTTATTTTTTGTGTAACTCGCAGGAAACAACGTTTCCCCTCGGCCCACCTTAGTGATAACAAATGGCTTTTCTTTACTTTTTTTCAGCCATCTTCCGATACGATCTTCGCTGATTCCGCCACCATATACATCAGCGGTATCTAATAAATTGATACCTTCATCTGATGCTACCGATAATATTTCTTGTGCTTGTTTGTCTTCAAGAGGGCCAAAATCATTTCCCAATTGCCAGCAACCAAGGCCAATTTCAGAAACGTCAAAGCCCGTACTACCTAATATTCTTTTTTTCATTATTATTTACCTTGTAAATGGGAGGTATCCAATCATTGCTGAACGATTATTCATCGAACATAAATTAATTATTCAGCGTACTCAAATTGATTATTCGAAATGGTATTTTTGTCCAACTTGTTGTCGAACAGTATCCATAACCGTCATAGTGGCGAGCGTATCTTGGTGAGTGATGCCTGGGCTTTCTAATAGACCCCCACGAATGCAGGACATTGCTTCTTCAATTTCGTATTCAAAACCTGTCGAACGGAAAGGTTTATCTATTGTTAATGTTTCACTTTCGGTCACTAATGTGGCTTTATTTGTACACCAAAACATATCATGTATTTTAATTTGGCCTTTAGTACCATAAATACAAAAATCGTTACGGTGTTTTGCCATAAAACTACAAGTAAACTGTGAAAATCGACCATCGCTGTACTCCATATTTACAGAGGTATGCTCATCAACCTCTGTTTCAGTTAATAATGACGTCGCTTGAATAGATTCAGGGTTTTCTCCGTAAACCCACTGTGAGACAGTTATGTTATATATACCCATGTCTAACAAGGTACCTCCCGCCAAATCATGGTTATATAGTCGGTCGTCTAGATCTTTTGGTATACAAAAACCGAAGTTTGACTGTAACGATTTCACTTCACCAATAACACCTGTATCTAACCAATTTCTAACTTGCTTATAAATAGGCAGAAAGCGTGTCCAAACCGCTTCCATTAAAAACAGATCTTTAGATTTCGCCAGTAACATTAGCTCTTGCGATTGCGCAGCATTCACTGTTAATGGCTTCTCACAAAGCACCGCTTTACCGGCTTCTAAACATAATTTAATTTGTTCATAATGAAAACGATGTGGTGTGGCAATATAAACCGCATCAATTTTTCCATCGTTCACTAGTTCATTGTAATCTAAATAGATATTTTCAATTTTATATTTATTAGCAAAGTTTGACGCTCTTTGTTTATTGCGACTAGCAATCGCATAAAGTTCGGCATCATCTATCACGGTTAATGCTTGAGCAAAGTTTTCAGCAATGCGCCCAGGTCCAATAAGACCCCATCGAAAGTGTTCCATCTTTTTTCCCCCTATGGTCGATAGTAGTATTAGCAAATTCATCAATAAAAACATGAGCAATAATATTAGTTTACCTAATAAAATATTGTTTACATATACCTATGCTTTAAACTCATTGTTTAATAATGTTAAACAATCTATTCAAAAGTTAGCTCTATAAGGATATGAAAGATGATCGATAAAAAAAATCTGCAAGGTATACCTGAATTTCTTAGGGTAGTTGATGATGGAAGTTTTAGTGCAGCGGCCAACATGTTAAACAGTTCGCGTTCAAGAGTGTCACAACTAATTACCCAACTAGAAAAAAACTTAGGCGTACAGTTATTACATCGTTCAACACGATCTATTATGCTAACCGATATTGGAGAACAGTTTTATCGTCAATGCACACAGGGCTTATCCTATATAGAGCAAGCAATCGACCAAGCACAAGAAGATCAACAAACATTGGCAGGGGAAATAAGAATCAATGCGGTAGGCGGTATTTTTGGTGAGCAAATTTTAACACCGTTACTTTTTCTATTTATGGATCAACATCCTGATGTAATTATCACCTTAGATTTTAGCAGCGTGCATGTCGATTTAATTGCCCAACACTACGATATTGTAGTGCGTATGGGGCCTTTACCAGATTCAAATTTGATTGCTCGGCCGCTAACAAGGTTTAAAACACATGTTTGCGCTTCACCAGAATATTTACATAAACACAAAAAAATTAGTCATCCTAAAGATTTACTCAAACATAACATCATTTTAGGATCAGTTCATAAATGGCCATTTACTAAGCTGAATTTGTTAGGGAATAATGACAAAGAGCGTGACCATTATGAGTTAACCCTAAAAGGAAAATTTCACTGTACGAATGGACATGTCAGTCGCCTTGCCGTATTAAATCATCAAGGTATCGCGCGTTTAACCGATTACCATATTAAAGATGACCTAGCGCAAGGACGTTTAGTAACGGTATTTGACGATTGGCAATTAAACGACAGTATAGTGTCGCTGGTTTACCCACAGGCGCGTTATAAAATTCTCCGCGTTCAAGCACTGATCGATTTTTTGCTACATAGCTTTGAAAGATAGCTATGAAGGGTAATATCTAGCTAACTGGGAAATTAAACTTTTTAACCTTAACTCTGGTAAATAAAAACGAAATTTATTTAATAATCAAATGCTTAAAATTTATCACTGTACAGTATTGATAGTTTTGTGTAGTTCCAGAAAAATCATCGTAGCAATAACTTGTTATTGGTAGCTAATTTAACGCAGAAACACACGAAAATGACTGTGCAGTATCGATTGGCTTATTGAACTGAGATTATTTATAAAAAAGTAAATGACAAGCCTTGAAGTGTTTAGTTGAATCTCAAAATATCGAAGATAAATTCCTACCTTAGAAATGGATGATCACCTTCGCTAAGTATTTTCCGAGACTTGTATGCTAATGCAATGTACGTTATTGGGGGTATGCTTTTGAAGCTAAGATTTACACTTAATGGTGCAGGTAATGCGAATAATAAAATTAAACTTGTAGTAGAACTGCTAGAGCATTCGGTTTCCGCATTGGCAACAATCAGTAATATATAAATACAAAAACCATATATTACAATTGTTTTTTTTCTTATTACTGATACTTTTAGGCAAACTGAAAGTATGAGCATTCACAATTTTTAAGATAAAAAATTTTACTTATAATTTAAAGCGTTGAATCTAGTTTTATGAGCGAAATTTACACAAGTTGTTTTAACAACAGTTAGAAAGAAGAAAATGTTAAATTTTTTGATTGAAATGCTTTTCCTATAAATATGGGAAGAGAGATAAGTCGTGATAAATTTAATTATTACAAATTTATTATTTCGGAATATAGATTATGGCACGTAAAAAAGATAAACAAAGTGGAAAGGGCTCTGCTGGTCAAAATCGCAAAAAAAGTGAAGATTTTTTACTGAAATACCAACAAAAAGATGGCGTCATATTTTCTCATTCAGGGTTAATGTACCGAGTTATTGAACAATCAGAAGGTCGCTATCCAACCATTGATGACAGTGTTGAAATTCACCAGCGAATTTTATTAACTGATGGTTCAGTTATCGCTGATACTTACCAAGTTAATAGCCCAGAAAAATTTAGCCTTGAAGAAGCCATTGACGGGTTGACTGAAGGTTTACAACATATGCCATTGGGATCGAGATACGAATTTGTAATACCTTCTGATTTAGCTTGGGGTAAAAAAGGCAATGGCGGTAAAATAGGTGCCCATGCAGTACTAGTTATTGATGTACGCTTAATAGATATATATTAATGATAAAGGTACTAAAAAAGTGACCGTTTTGCTGGTTAAGATAATCACTAACTTCGCGATGTGTTTGAACATGAGAAAACCTTCTTCAGAAAATCATGCCTTGTTATAAATAATTTACTCTGCGCAGTCTCAGATCACTATATTAATTTTATTGGTATTCGATAAAAGTTGTATCGACTTTTAATCGTTAGTATCAAGGAAAGTATAATGTCATTTTAATTAACAAATTTATCTGATTTTAGGGAGCGTTACACAGTAACTTACACTACATTATTTTATAAGAAGCCCCAAATTACTGGTTATTATTGAAAATAAAAGTTCAAGTAATTTGAAACCGTACTTAATTAATTTTTTACCAAGGTCTTTAAGCATGCAAACACTGAGTAAAAATGTTAAATCTGCATTGAAACAAAATTTAGTGCCAGGGGTAGTATTACAATTGTTTGCAGTGCTCACTGCATTGTGCTACTTCTATTATGAGCCAGCGGCTGTCGTCTTTACCTATTTGAGTGATTTAAAAAGTCAATATGGTTGGAAATATGCGATGTTATCAACTTCTCTTTTTGGTGGGTTTATCCCCTTTATTTACCTCGTTTTAACCAAACAAATTCATGAAAAAATTGCCGCTGTCGGTCTTTTTTATGTTCTATTTTGGGCTTATAAAGGTGTTGAAGTAGATTTTTTATATCAACTTCAAGAGAATTGGTTTGGCACTGGTAATGATGTAGGCACGCTAGCGAAAAAGACGATTATTGACCAATTTGTTTATGGCTCTCTATGGGCAGCACCGAGTATGGCGATTGCATACTTATGGAAAGATAAGCTTCTTAATTTTCGTCAAACATTTGCAAATATTGATAAGGCGTTTGTATTCGTGCAAATTCCCACAACATTGGTTACCAACTGGATAATTTGGATTCCGTCAGTCTTGATTATTTATTCAATGCCTTCTGATTTGCAAATTCCATTGTTTAATTTTGTGTTATGTTTCTTTGTATTGCTTCTTTCTAGTATCAGTAAAAAAAAGACATAAAAAATCTTGGTTACCCGCATTTGTTAGCCATAAGTTTACCTTAATGAATTGTCATGACGGATTCATTAAAACGGTCACTCTTTGGCCCTCCAAAGCGATGTGTGGACTCCACCAACTCTAGCAAGTAACGTAGAGTATCGGTAACTAATTAGGAGACCATATTATGCTTCAATCTAATATTTTCGGAATCGATCTAGCTAAAACAGTATTTCAAGTTTGCCAAATAAGTCAACACGGTGAATTGGTTATGAATAAAGCCGTTAACCGCCAAAAGCTAAAAGAGTTGCTTGCTAATGCAAAGCAGTCAATTGTCGCAATAGAAGGCTGTGGTAGTAGCAATTATTGGGGGAGATATGCAGAGCAGTTTGGCCATGAGGTCAGAATAATTAGCCCTAAAAAAGTAAAAGGTTTCCTTCAAGGTCAAAAAACGGATGCTAACGATGCCTTAGCGATTGCAAATGCCGCATTACAAATTGGTTTGAAATACAGTAAACCTAAAAATAAAGAACAGCAATCACTTCAATCTTTAGAAACTAGTCGAGTATTTCTCTCTAGAAACATCACTTCACTGGGCAACCATATTAGAGCAATGTTATATGAATATGGCATAACAAGTGCACGTGGTGTTTTAGGTTTAAAAAAAGCAGTGCAAAATACTATCGATGAACCGAGCTTAATTCCTACATGCTTAATCTCTACTTTGCATCAATTATGGGAACAGTATTTAGAATTGAAAATTGAGTTTAGTCAGTTAGAAAAGACAAAGAATGCATTAGTCAGGCAGTTAAATCCTTGTAAAAACTTGATGGATTTGGAAGGTGTTGCTGAAATTTGTTCAGGTATGCTTTATTCAACTATTGGTGATGGCAAACAGTTTAAAAGTGGTCGCCAGGCAGCTGCTTTTGTAGGTGTAACCCCGAAACAGCATAGTTCAGGAGGTAAAACCAAGATGACTGGAATTATTAAAAATGGAGGCGTTAAAGAATTAAGATGTGCTTTATACCAAGGAGCGCTTTCATATATATCAAGGTTGCCTGATGAGCCAAGAACACTAAAACAAGCGTGGTTAATACAACTAAGAGAGCGATTAGGTATTAAGAGAACCTGTATTGCTTTAGCAAATAAAACAGTTAGAACGGCTTGGGCTATTTTGAGATATGAAACTAAATATCAGCAGCAATTATTAGTGACAGAATAAAAAATTAGAACACGTTAATTCAATAAAAACAGCTTTACCCAATTTTACAACAATGATGAAGCATAAACGGTAAGACCAACCTATTAAAACCTGTCTAAGTCGGAAGTCATGAAAGACTGTCAAAGCGATGAGGATAATAGGTGCGCAAACATCTTAGGCTAGAGGGTAGCTCTCTCAATAAAAAGCCGTATATACGAACGCATCTTATATGTTTATGTAAATTAATCGTTGTAAAACAGGTGGAGTCCATATACGACTTAGTAAAATGTTGTTGATTCACTCTAAATTAGATGCCAAAATTACTGTTCTAGAAGAGGAAACCTCTTGAAAATTACTGCTCAAAAAGAAATATTATAAATCTTATTTAGTAAAAAACCTCCGTTTAATAGGAGGTCAATTGAAGCTAATTATCAGCATATAGGAATTAATATCCTTATATATCAGATAGAATTAAATCGGCACCTTTTTCTGCAACCATCATAACTGGTGCGTTCGTATTTCCAGATGTTATATTTGGAAATATGGATGCATCTACAATCCTTAGGCCTTCCATACCATGAACCTTTAATCTATGGTCTACGACTGTTTTAGAAATATCTGAGCCCATCGCACATGAACCACATAAGTGGTAAATCGAACCAGACTGCTCCCTAAAGAATTTAAGCATACTGTCATCGTCAAAAACTTCACTTGCAGGCTTTACTTCCTCAACAGTAAGGTATTTTAGAGATGGGGCAGTCATTAGGTGTCGAATAAATTTAGATCCTTGTACTGCTTCTGTAATATCTTTTTCTGTTGATAAGTAGTTAGGCTTAATTAAAGCATCTACATTAGGATCATTTGACACAATAGATATTTCACCACGACTTGATGGCCTACATGGGTTAAATGCGACTAAAAATCCTGAATATGGTTCGGGCTTTAATTTAGCATTAGTGTCTTTAGGAATTTCATATGACATAGGATTGAAATAGAGCTGTAAATTTGGCTCTTGCTCCGTACCTGTACCTTTAAAAAAACCACCTCCCTGATTAACACTCATAGATAGTGGGCCTGTACGATTTACTATGTATTCAAGGCCTGCTTTGGCTTTACCGTAAACAGTCCCTAATTCATCATTTAAGGTTGTCTGATTCGCTTTATAATAAAAACTAACACATAGATGATCTTGTAAATTTTTACCAACTGCAGGTAGGTCATGTATCACTTTGACATTATGCTGATTTAAATGCGCAGCGTCGCCGACGCCAGATACTTGTAGTAACTTTGGTGTACCCACAGCACCAGCCGTTAATATCACTTCTTTTATTGCTTTAAAGTGTATAAGTTTATCTGCTACTTTGACGTCAACTCCAATCGCTTTTTTATTATTATCAAACAATATTTTCTGTGCAATAGAGTAATGCGATATCGTCAAATTTTTGCGTTTTTTAACAGGCTCAAGATAAGCAAAGCTGCTTGAGTCACGTAAACCACGTCGGATATTTGCTTCATAAATGCCAGCACCTTCAAATTCAGCGCCATTAAAATCGTCATTCATTTTATAACCTAATTCTTTACAGCCCTTTAGGTAATAATCACAGATCTTATGAGCCCCATTTTTCATTTGAGTAATACCAATCAATCCTTTTGAACTATGGTATTTAGTATCGCCTAAAGGGTGATCTTCTAGCTTTTTAAAATAAGGCAGAACATCATCATAACCCCAGCCAGGATTACCATTGGCTTCCCAATCGTCAAAATCTTTACGCTGACCACGTACGTAGATCATAGCGTTTATTGATCCAGAGCCACCTTGAACCTTTCCTCTTGGTGCATAGATTTTTCTATTTGCTAATTCTTTTTCTGGCTCACTATAATACATATAATTATATTCAGGATTATAGTAAGTTTTTGCAAATCCAATGGGTAATTTAATCCAAGGTAGAGTATCTCGTCCACCTGCCTCTAATAATAATATAGAATGTTGTCCAGATTCACTTAAGCGATTGGCTAAAATACAACCTGCAGAGCCAGCACCTACAATAATGTAATCATATTCCATGTTCTGCCCCTCCATTTATAATTTTTCTTTCCAATTTTCTGATGTTGCTTCAACAACATTATATGGCTTTGGATCCATCGATAAGTGTAACTTTCGACTTGTGTATGGCGATGAAAATTTAATCGCATCCATATTTAACTCAACTCCAAGGCCTGGCTTTTCTGAAGGAATAATGCATCCTTTATCCCATTCAATTTTGTTTTCTAATACATCTGCATGGAAACCATCCCAAGTCATAATACTTTCTTGAATAAGGAAGTTTGGCGTTGCAACGGCTAGTTGAATACTGGCTGCTGCACCAATTGGGCCATTGTACAAATGAGGAGCTATTTGTGCGTAGTGAACTTCAGCCATTGATGCTATTTTTTTAGCTTCTAAAATACCACCTACACGACCTAAATTCATTTGCAATATGGAGGCTGCATTGTGACGTAAAACGTCATGGAACTCATACTTGGTTGTTAAACGTTCGCCTGTAGCAACTGGAATAGATGTTTTCGTAGCGACTCGAGCCATTGCCTCATTTTGTCCTGGCGGAACGGGTTCTTCAAACCATAGTGGATCAAAAGGTTCCAAGCGCTTAGCTAAACGAATTGCTGATGACACGCACATTTGGCCATGGGTCCCAAATAACAAATCACATTTATTGCCAACAGCTTCTCGGATACGGGCACAAAAAGATGCTGATTTATCTAATGCTTCTAGTGATATCTGATGTCCTGAATAAGCACTATAGGGACCAGTTGGATCAAACTTTAATGCAGTAAATCCTTGCTCCATATTTTTAATTGCACATTCAACGGCGAGATCAATATTATCGTAATCATATTCACCTAGGCTGTTTTCTGGATATAAATAAGTATAAGATCGTAATTTTTCGTTAACTTTCCCACCAATTAACTCATAGACAGGTTTATTTGCTGCTTTACCTATAATATCCCAGCACGCCATCTCTAAACCACTAAATACACCCATCATAGTTAAGTCTGGCCGTTGTGTGAAACCACTTGAGAAGGCCTCACGATAAAAACGTTCAACATGGTGTGGGTCATACCCCTTTAAATAGCGATCAAATACGTCCTGAATCGCAACCTTCATGACTTCAGGGTGAAAAGTCGCTGCATATACTTCACCAACACCTTCAATTCCGCAGTCGGTTTTTATTTTTACAAAAATCCAATACATACCACCGATATGCGGGGGAGGTGTTGCGACGATGTGTGTTTCTAAATGTGATACTTTCATGATTGTATTCCTTGTTTTTTGTCATTCAGATTTCGTAATTTTAAACATGCAACAGCACCTAAAATTCCAACTATTGCGATATAACTAAAATATAAGTGGTAAACAGTTAGCCCCTCATAGCGTTCAGCTATATAGCCGTTTAACATTGGTAAGAAAATGTCGGGGGTGTATGCAATTAATGAAATAACACCAATTGCAAGTCCTGTTACGTTCATCGGGATATCACAATCATCTAAAATAGCCCAGTAAAGTCCTCGGATAGCGTAAGTAAGCACTCCAATAATTAATACAATGATAAGAACAAATGTAATGCTTTGTAGTTGAGGTAGGAGAACCATCCCTAATAAGAATAGTGATGCCCCTAATAATGATATTGCAAGAATATTTTCATTACGAAACTTATCTCCAAGAAACCCCCCTCCAATACCTCCAATTGGGCGCATCCATAATTTAGCAACGGTAATAAAGCCTGCGGTTACCGCACTAATTTCATAGCTTTCTTGTAAATAAGCTGAAAATGAATAAGTTGCCCAGAATAATTGATACCCACAAAATATAACTGTTGCAACTAACCACATTTCAGGTATTGATGCTAAGAACTTTAAGTTACTCCATAAATTATCTGTGGATTTTAGCTTTTTTACTTTTTCAGTTTTTTTTGCATCCTTTAGAAATAAAAATATAACAACAGCCAGCCCTAAGCATGTGTATGAATACATATGAATCACTTGCTTAATTGCAACTGCTGTTGTCTCTCCATTACTTTCAATACTATAAGCAAAAATAGAGATAGCTATTGTAGCTAATATGGCTTCAACGAGCCCTCTACCTCCATCGAGAATGCCAAAGAACCGTCCTTGTTGGCCTTTTCCTGCCAACATCTTTACACCTTTAAGTAAAGATGCCCAAAATGTGAGACCAGATGCAATACCCCAACCTAAGAAAATATAAAGTAATATTTCTTTTGATGGTACTGTGGCAAATAACATACCTAATCCACCCGTCATGGCCATAGAAAATGTAATCAGTAAACGAGGGGGGATTCGATCTGCTAACCAACCACTTGGCACATAGCAAACCATAAACATTACACCTAATAATGAATAATAATTCCCTAATTCAGTAATGGTAATATTAAAAGTTTCAAGAATTGAAACTTCAAAATTTTGGCGTAAATACAAGAGAGGGTAAATTGCACCGCTCGCAAGTAGTAATAAAATAAATTGAAAATAACGACTAATATTGCCTTTTAAAGATGCAGGAATTCCTACAACTGTGTTTAGTGTTGTATCAGACATAATAATACCTTTTAAGAAAAACCTGCTAGGTTTAACAGGTTGTCAATATTTAAGTTATTGCTTTTATTTAGTATTTCGCAATAACGAGCCTTGTTTGGGTGTAATCTAACATGCCGTGTTTTCCATCATCCCCACCTAAACCTGAGCGTTTCCAACCAGAGTGGTAACCTTGGTATGGGTCTCCAGGTGTTCGATTAATATAAACTTCACCAGCTTCAATATTATTAGCAGCTTGCATTGCATTTCGGTAATTTTCGGTATAGATAAGGGAGGCTAAACCGAATTGATGATCATTCGCTAATTCGATTGCTTGTTCCAATGTGCTGTAGCTTAAAACAGGTAATACAGGTCCAAATATTTCTTCTTGAATAATTTCCATATCTTGACGGCAATTTATTAACATTGTAGGAGGGTAGAAGTGTCCTTTTCCTTCGGGTATAACGCCACCAAGCACTAATTTTGCACCGTCATCAACAGCTCTTTCAACCATCTGGTGTATATGTAAACGTGCATTCTCATTCACCAGTGGCCCCATAAAGTCAGGGGAGTTAGAACGAGGTCCAAATTCAATTTTTTCCATTTCTAGTTTCAATAACTGAGTGAATTTATCTTTGATTGATTCATGCACATATACTCGCTCTACTGCAGTACATAATTGACCACAGTTCGATAGCTTAGATGCAACGATCTCTCTGGCTGCTGTTTCTAAATCTGCATCAGGTTCTACTATTGCAGGAGTTTTTCCCCCTAACTCTAAAGAAGACTTAGCTATATTTACTTGAGAGTATTCAAGAACTTTACGACCTGCACCGACACTTCCAGTTAACGTAATCATTCCTACCTTTGGGTGCGTACACATAACTTCGGCAGTCACATGATCCATTGTCAAAATGTTTACTACACCTTCAGGTAAACCTGAATCAGCAATGGCACGAGCAATTGCAAATGCTGAACATGGCGTATTATTGCTTGGACGTACAACAACGGTATTTCCAGTAATTAGAGCTGGTGCTATTTTGCGCAATAGAGTGTATACAGGATAGTTAAATGGAATTAAACATGCTACAACACCGATTGCCTCTCGGTGCAAAAACAAGTTTTCGTCAGGTGTGTCACTTGGAATTATTTCACCTTCAATACGGCGAGCCCACTCTGCGTGGTAACGGGTTATATCTGCGGCATAAATTGCTTCATTTGTCGCATCAATAAGGCTTTTACCTGACTCTAATGCTAATATGTTACCAATTTCTGGTGCTCGCTCAATTAACATATCTGCTAGTTTTTGCAGATAGCTACCACGCTCAATACTGGTTAATTTACGCCATTTTTTTTGTGCTTGAGTCGCCATTGTTACTGCATTCAATACCTCATCAACTGTAGATGAAGGAACCTGAGCTATCTGTAGCTCATTTTCCGGATTAAAAACTGCGATCGGATTGTTCGTTGTTGAATTAACAAATTGGTTATTTACAAAATTACTTTCAATTCTCATTTAGTCTCTCCTCTTGATTTTCAAACATCATAGTTTTTCAAGAAGAAAATAGTCAAACGTAAACCAACGATCTATAGTATTTTTCCATATACGGAAAAGATATTGTGGGCTAATATGAATAAAGCCATTTAAATTTTGGGTTCACTCATGTTAAAAAAATCAAAAGTTCCTGCTGTTGATAGTGCAATTCAGCTCTTAGATTTATTCGCTGCATCGCAAAACTCTCTGACTTTATCGGAAATTGTAGAAGAAACAGAGCTTGCGACATCAACAGTTCATCGATTACTTGGGGTGTTGCTCCAAAAAAATATGATTAGCATTGACCCTAGTCAAAAAAAGAAATATTGCATGGGGCCGCACATATTCCAGCTTGCTTCGACTTTATTTAGCCGCCAAGATACTATTCCAATTTTCCATCCTATTGCTGAAATTTTAAAACATGAGACTTATCATTCAGTTTATCTTCATATGGAAGTTGGTAATAGAGTAGTTGTTATTGCGAAAACTGAGTCTTCTCTTGCAAAGGCTTCAAATGTTTATATTGGTAGCACTTATCCGATGTATAACAGTGCCACTGGAAAAGCTATTTTAGCGATGCACGATGAAAAGTATCAACGAGATTATTTGTATAATGTGTTGCCAAAGCAGGCTAATGGTAATAGTGCATTAGAAGATACAATGAAAGAATTAAGGATTGTAAAGCGCCTTGGATATGCCACGATTGGTAGTGAAAATATTAGTAATTTGTGTTTTATAGCGGCTCCTGTACTTAATGCCAATAACCGTGCTATAGCAGCTATAAGTTTGGGAGTGCCTGGGCAACAATTCATACCAAGATATATAAAAAGACTATCAGGGCATCTTATTCAAGCAACAAGGCAAATGGCAGCAAGAATAGTGTAATTCCTTTACTTATTGAAATTTAAAAAATAGTAATGTTAGGAATTATGATGGGTGGGGTTGTTAATAAATGATCGAGACAATGGTCTATTATAATTATATTGAGACGAAGCTTTAATGTAATGGGTAATATTAAAAAGCTCTTTTAATGGCAATAGGCACCCAGGTAATTTTGCATTCGTTAACTTTTAATGTGGTTTTCATTATCAATTTTTATTAATAATTCACCAGCTTTTAATAGGCCAAAATTACTGTACCACTACAGAAGCGTTACACTTCTTTAAGTGATAATTAAAAGGTCAGAGAAGTACACCGTTAAAGGTTATCGAGCATTCAGTAAGGTTCAAGAAGGGTATGAATTACAAACTATTGCTATTGAGTTTGGGATAGACGTTTCCTTGCTTAACAATTGGTTTAATAAAGCTTGTTATGTAAGAGATAAATTTATACTAAGAGTAAGGGATAACCCCCCATATGTACAATTTGACGATAGAAAAAATTTACTGCCGAGTAAATGAAAAGCGGAACAAAAATATTTAGATTCTTTGACCAGAAAAATATCAAGCCATTTTAAAGAAAAGCATTCTGCTTATACATATATACTTCGCTATACGATTAATAATATTTGCAATGAGAATTCAGGAATAGAATTTAAAGATCCTAATGAACTATCTCAATTGATTAATAGGTTAAAGCCTGTCATTAATCTATCTCCCTGGCGAGTTATTACCTACCGAATAGAGCACAGCAAGTATGAAAAAAAGTGGATAAATACTCTATCAAAAATAGAAAATGTCATTAGCAGAATCAAAGGTTCAGCTAATGGTAGGGTGGGATATGGTAAAGTTATTCTTGAGTTAATTGATCCAGATGAAGCTACTTTGATAGCAAACAGTCAACAAAAACGATACTCGACATCCTTATTTTTATATTTAGTTAGGATGCATTGTATTATGATTGAGTAAGTTCTTGGAAAAGTAGATTTAACTAAAAAAAATGATGACTCAACAATACATACAGATTTGTGATGACACTAAGTTAAACTAATTATAGGATATAATCCTTGTGAGTGTGGGGCTAAAGTTAATGACTTTTTGCTTTAATAGTTCTTTTGCAATTTGACTGTGTTAAATGCATTCTATGATTATATTTATGCTTGTTTATCGGTGCTTGCTTCTGTTCAAAGTCAGGTTTGTGGATGGTGTTGGCGTCTATAAAATGGTGAATAGATCTTCGTGCCGAATAAATATTGATCAATTGTGTTTTTTGCTAGCCGATTCCTGTCTGATCTTTTATAGTTGCTTAGTTAAATGAGAAAATCCTTTGTAATCAGAGCGTCAGCTTTAGAAAAAGAGAGAGAATACATGTTAAAACGAGCCCTAGTTGTTATTGCTACCTTAAGTATTTCCATGGCCAATACTGCCATCGCTGAGACCCGTGTAACATATAAAAGTGCCAAATCGACCACTTCATATTATCAAATGGCCGTTCAGGTTGCTGAGGGGGTTAAATATGCATCTAATAGTAATATGATCCTCACCGTTGAGGAGAGCCAAGGTTCTGTACAAAACGTAAAAGAAGCTGGTAAAAATCGTGCAAACTATGTGTTCACCACTCCTCCATCTCTTATTGTTAAAGCGCGTGATGGTGTAAAGCCATTTAAAAAGGGTAAGCATACATATCAAGATATTCGTGCTCTTTATCCAATTCCATCGCTTGTAATGCACTGGGTTGTTCGAGAAGACTCTAAAATTGCAAAATTTCAAGAACTTGATGGTAAAGACTTTATTGTAGGTCGTGGTAATTTTTCGGCTCGTCAAACTATCGAACTTTTCAAAGTTCTTGGTCTTGAAGGTAAGGTTAATGCGATTGATGTTGAAGTGAGTGGCGCTGTATCTGCACTTAAGAATCGACAAGTTCAAGGTTTTGCGACTTCTTCATCTTTCCCTGCACCAAATGTGCTTGAGGCCGCGTCTTCTACGCCAATCCAGCTCCTTAGTCTTTCTGAGGAAGATTACGGTAAAGTTAAAGGAACTCCAATCACAATTCCTGCTGGGACCTATCCTGGCGTTGATACTGATACCCAAACAATTTCTCTTCCTGTTGGCGCTTACACCATGAAGAGTCTTGATGAAGAGACTGCATATCAGCTGACCAAGGCTTTTTGGGATGCTAAAAAACGTATGGCTAAAGTTGCTCCATGGTGGGGATCTGTAACAGTTGATCTTTTAGGTGAGCTTGCAGGGCCGCTTCACCCAGGTGCAATCCGTTATTATAAAGAAGAAGGTATCACTCTTCCTGCCCACTTGGTTGCAGTTCAGTAGTTTTCTTCAGAAATAAAGTTATTTGCAGGGGAAGGTTGAGAAGCTTTTCCCCTTTTTAGGTTGTAGTACGATGTCTATGAAACAAAAAATATCCCGTTCGGTCTTACTCACTTTAGCGGTAAGCTCTGTCTTCTTTCACCTCTGGCTTGTGTTTGCTGGTCTTCTACCAAACCTTGTTACACGTCCTATTCACTTGGCGCTTGCTTTGCCGTGGGTCTTTTTGGTTGGACAAAAAAGCACATTTCAGAATATAACAGGCTGGATACTTGCCTCTACAGGTATTGGCATCTGTATGTGGGTTGCTTTTAATCGTGTTGATTTAATGGATCAATATGGCTCACTTGAAACAACCGGTCAGTATGTTTGGAGTGTTGCTCTTGTTCTTATTGTTCTTGAAATGGCTCGTCGCCACGTAAAGCTATCGCTTCCGTTAGTCGCCCTCATTGCTCTTAGTTACGGCGTTTTCGGGCAATATTTGCCCGGTGAATTTGGTCATCCTGGTATTCCTGCTGATGCCTTTTGGGGGACATTAGTGCTTACCGAAGGTGGTGTTTGGGGGCCGCTTACAGGTATCTCGCTTAATGTGATTGCTGTATTTATTATTCTTGGTGCGTTTGTCAGTGCAGGCGAGGGTGGTACTGCCTTTATGAGCCTTGCAACTCGTATTGCAGGTAAGCATAGAGCAGGACCAGCAAAAGTCTCCGTTTTAGCTTCGGCATTTTTTGGTTCAATTTCGGGTTCAGCTTCAGCAAATGTTGCATCAACTGGCGCGTTTACTATGCCAACGATGAAACGACTTGGGTACCCAGCATCTTTTGCAGGAGCAGTTGAGGCCGTTGCATCTACGGGTGGGCAAATTATGCCACCGCTTATGGGCGCAGGCGCTTTCATGATGGTAGAGCTACTTCGTATTAATTATAACGAAGTTATGGCCGCTGCGATTTTGCCAGCACTGCTCTTTTTCTTTTGTGTTTGGGTAAGTGTTGATCACTTTGCAAAGCGTAATAACCTAAAAGGTCTTACTGAAGAAGAGTTGCCAAGATGGAGTGAAGTAGGGCGTCTTGCTATATTCTTCATTTTGCCTTTTGGTGTGCTCTTACTCATGCTTTTTTGTACTGACTATACCGCTCAGTATGGTGCGGCTGTTGCTACTATAATTACTGCGATTATGCTTATCGGAGATCGAAAAGGTGTTTCGAAGCTTCCTGCGGTTCTTGCTCGTTTAGAGCAGGCCTTTCTTGGTGCTGCTAAGCAGATGAGTACAGTGGCAGCTATTGTTATCTGTGCTGGTGTTATCATTGGTGTACTTAATATGACAGGCCTTGGAATAAAGGTTACTTCTGCTATTTTAGGGTTTTCTGGTGGTAACCTTTATATTGCTCTTTGTCTTACCGCTATTGCCTGTTTGATACTTGGTATGGAAGTACCTACAACAGCCGCCTATGCTATTTGTATATCTGTTGCAGGGCCTGCTCTTGAGCAACTTGGTCTTCCCGCTCTGTACGCCCACCTTTTTGTTTTTTGGTATGCTTTACTTTCAACAATAACTCCGCCAGTGTGTGGGACTGTGTTTATTGCAGCAGGTATGTGTGGTGCTCCGTGGCTCTCTGTTGCCAACAGAGCGATGCGTATTGGCGTTGGACTTTATATTGTACCTCTTGCCCTTGTTGCTAATCCTGCTTTAATTCAGCTCATTGCCAATCCGGTAATGGCTCTGCTTGCCGCTGTAAAGATTGGTAGTGGATTATGGCTTGTGAGTTACGCAGTAACAGGCCAATCTAAAAATTACTGGCAGCCAGCCATAGCAGTTATTGCAGGCCTTGTTATTATCTTTGTGTTTGGTTTTGGTCAGTTTTAGTAAACAGTTTTACTTTGTAATGGGACTGTAAATTTAATGACGTTTCTAGAGGTATTAATAAAATTAATCCGAAGTGTAATGTTCTCCAAAGGGTCATGGTGTGGTAAATAACTTATTTCGATCTGGTCGGCAGTATTTCTTCGACTCCGTTTGAAAAGTTGACCATACCATACATCTCATTAGTCCATCATCTTTAGCTAAAAGCTAGGGTTATCCAGTACACTAACATAACGTGACCATGAGGGTCAGGTCTTTCATTTTGCATTACTTAGTATTTAGCCACATATTTATAGCTTCCTCAGGCTAAGGCGGCGAAAGCGACTTACCAGTTAAGTCTGCTTTGTCGGAACAGCTGGCGTTATACACTTCATAAATTCTAGGACGCTTTGTGCGCCCTAGAAAGCTAATTGAAGTGAGATAGTCGTTTGTATTACAGTAGAATAACCTGAAAAGCTTAGTTAAAAATACCGTGCTCAAGTCTGCCAATGACATTCAAAACCATCTCAGCATCTTTATCAGTTGATAGCATATCAATAGGTAGCCTACCTCCTAATGCCTTTACTGACGTTTTTAACCATAGCAAAGCCTCTTTTTCATTTTCAAAGAATTGAACCGCAGAAATTAAAACTTTAGTATATCGTTCTGATTCATCATCATCCAATTTAATTAAACTTATCATTCTCCAATTCCTTATCAGTCTGAGGGGCGGTGTTCAGCAATTTGTTGTTTTTGTATTCTGTTTGCCGATGTCTCTTTGAATCCATAGAGCCATAAGGCAAACAAGATATATTGAGTTATATACTATGTGGTACAACCCATATCGATTTCATTCTTATTTAGGATATTGTCGCACATGTTATTTTGAAACGATAAACGGATGCATTAAAAAATTAACTTAACTAGTTTGTGAGAATTTAGTTGCCCACGTCAAATGTAAAAATCCGATCGAGTCGTTAATATGTTCTATTTAGATAACATATATTAATATTCTACTTTCCATTTCTTTTCAAGTTAACGTTCAGAAAGTAAGTTTTGGGATATCATTAACATGATATAAAATGCATTTTTTACATCTTAAATATCGATAATTGAATCTAAAAAAATTAATTTTAGTATTCAAAAGCAGTAAAAAGTGAAATTATTTTAGTGACCATTTATAAGACCCGTGTCTATTTATTAGGGCTAATTCGGTTTTAATTGATGTCGCTATTTTTTTGTTAAGTGCATGATACTAATGGCATAGTTAAACTATATCGCATTTCTTTGCAACAGAGTCTCAGGCCTTCTAAGCCGTAGGCCACAGGTTCGAATCCTGTCGGGCGTACCATTTTTAAAAAAGTTTAGTGGCGGATGTAGCTCAGTTGGTAGAGCCCCGGATTGTGATTCCGGTTGTCGCGGGTTCAAACCCCGTCATTCGCCCCATTTTTTAAATCTTAAGTTTAAAAATGTTTAAATCGTTGCGGAATTGGCGGAATTGGTAGACGCGCTAGATTTAGGTTCTAGTATCG
The DNA here is from genome assembly GCF_014163575.1 of Psychromonas sp. SR45-3. Lineage (NCBI taxonomy): Bacteria > Pseudomonadati > Pseudomonadota > Gammaproteobacteria > Alteromonadales > Psychromonadaceae > Psychromonas > Psychromonas sp. SR45-3. The sequence continues at coordinate 143,759 of NZ_JACJDP010000005.1, read as the reverse complement.
TAAGATGTGAGAGTTCAAGTCTCTCATTCCGCACCATTTAAACAATAATATCAATTAGTTAATTATTATCCCTGACTAATTAGATATTAACAATTTCGGTGATTAGCGCAGCTTGGTAGCGCATCTCCAGTGTTTTGGAAAAGAGTTGGACCAGAGGGTTTGACCCCTTATTACAAAATACGAATAAAAATACTCGGTGATTAGCGCAGCTTGGTAGCGCATCTGGTTTGGGACCAGAGGGTCAGAGGTTCGAATCCTCTATCACCGACCACATTAAGAATAATCCGCTTAGCTAGCAATAGTTAAGCGGATTTTTCGTTTATAACATTAAAAGTGTCTTATTAGTTGAAAAGATAGCTCAAACACTAAGCTGGCGCTTATTCGCTCCATCTATCACCGACCACATTAAGAATAATCCGCTTAGCTAGCAATAGTTAAGCGGATTTTTTCGTTTATGACATTAAAGTGCCATATTAGT
>NZ_JACJDP010000005.1:0-143181 GCF_014163575.1 Psychromonas sp. SR45-3 | reverse complement strand
CTAGCAATAGTTAAGCGGATTTTTTCGTTTATGACATTAAAGTGCCATATTAGTTGAAAAAATAGCTCAAACACTAAGCTTGCGCTTATTCGCTCCATCTATCACCGACCACATTAAGAATAATCAGCTTAGCTAGCAATAGTTAAGCGGATTTTTTCGTTTATGACATTAAAGTGCCATATTAGTTGAAAAAATAGCTCAAACACTAAGCTTGCGCTTATTCGCTCCATCTATCTCCGACCACATTAAGAATAATCCGCTTAGCTAGCAATAGTTAAGCGGATTTTTTCGTTTATGACATTAAAAGTGCCATATTAGTTGAAAAGATAGCTCAAACACTAAGCTGGCGCTTATTCGCTCCATCTATCACCGACCACATTAAGAAAACCGCTTTATGCTTAAACGCAAAAGCGGTTTTTTTCTTCTTTAATTTGATAATATCAACCCAGTTTTAACTCATTATTCTTCAAATTTCCCTCTTTTAAACACTACTTTTAGCTGCTTAGAATAACTAAAAAAAACCTAAGATTTAGCTCGGTGTCCATTTTGGTTGCCAATAGATTTTTGTAAGTTAATTAATAGGTTTCTGATGTGCGGTATGAATAATTATTTTTACCGATATAATTAATCACAAATAATTTAATACAATTAATTTAAAAAGGTAGGTGTTTTAGATAAAGCATTTCACAACGCACGAGCGTCAGTGGTTTATAAAGTATGGGACAAGCTATTGTAATCAGAGATCAAAAAGACCCGAGACAACTTGGTGATACGTGGTATCTGAATGGGGCTTTTATCAAAATAAATGACGTATTGTATCGCCTTTGGCGAACAGTAGATAAAGATGGTCATGAAATTGATATTCTGGTGCAAAATGTGAAGATAAATGGGCTGCTATGCGTTTCTTTAAGCGATTATTGAAAAGTCAGTAATGGCACTGTTGAAGATTGTGACAGATAAATTAGCAAGCTATTCAGCTGCAAAAAGAGCTAATGCCAAGTGCGAGTACTCGACAGTTCAGTATGAAAATAATGGATGTGAATTATCGCATCAACCCACCCGGCTACAAGAATGGCACATAAGGCGAGTCAAACCCCATGGGCAAGCCGAAGAGTTTTTGACTTGTCGTGGTGTGGTAAACAACTTATTTCTATCTAGTCGACATTTAATGCAAGTGAAATATTACCTTCTTTTCCGTGATCCTCCATTTATAAAGAGGAAACTGCAGTTGTGTCCAAAATTTAGGTTAAGGCATGTTTGACGGTATTTCCTCGACTCGGTTCGAAAAGTTATCCATACCATGCAGCTCATCAGTCCATCATCTTCAGCTAAAAGCTAGGGTTAACCAATACCCTAACATAATATTTTCGATTGAATCATTATCGGTATTTATAGAGCTGAAGCTATTTATTTAATGGAATAGCTTTCAGTGTTTTCAAAATGGCAGAGTTATTGCTGAATTCGGCTAGCTCGATGAAGTGGCTCTTTTCAATTTCTTGCATCTTTTGGTCAGCCAATAATTCTTTGAGAAGTTCTTCCTCATTATTTGCTATTGCCGTTTTTATTGCAGCAAAGTTTGTGATGCTCTGTTTTTTGTTGTCTGTCTTGATTGATTTCATTAGTCTCATTTCCTTCTATTCTTATAACAATTATATTCATGTCGGTATTAGAATTTTTACCCATATGCCAGAAGTGGATTATGATCCTATTATGAATGACTCAAAGAAATGGATCATGCAGATAAGAAATTGGAAAACGGCCTTGAATCGTTTTATGGTAACATTCGAAGACCCTCTTAAAGATTACGTTTAAAAACCGCAGTTACACAGATTTTTGGACCGGGTCGAAAATAGGCTTGTCACATTTACAATTATAATTATACTATTTTACTTCCATGTACTTCCTTTGCTCCGGTCTCTTTTACAACTTGTACTAAGTTATCTTTATTTACACCGCCACCCGGAATAATGATGATTTTATCTTGCGCATACGTAATTAGTTTTTGTAAACATTGTAGGTTTTCTAAAGCGCTATTTTTTCCTCCTTTGGTAAGTATCCTATCTACTTTTAACGATACTAAAATATCTATCGCTTCTTTTTTGTTTTCTATCTCATCGAATGCCATATGAAATGTTTGTTTAAGGTCACTTGCCGCCGCCATTATTATTTTTACCTTTTCTACATCTATTTTATTTTCATTATTTAACACTCCATATACGATCCCATTTACCATCAGATCTTTGCATATTTTTATATCATCTAGCATTATTTCAAATTCTTCATCTGAGTATATAAAGTTACCGCTCCTAGGCCTTATAATTACGTTAATAGGTATTGATATGTTTGAAACAGAATTTTTTATTGTCCCATAACTTGGTGTAGTTCCACCTTCTAACAAGTTATCACATAACTCAATTCTGTTTGCTCCATTTTCATAAGCTCGTTTAGCCTCTATGTAACTTCCTACACAACATTCTTTGACCATGTTCTACTCCTTTTAAAAAATTATTAGTAACATAGTATGATCAGAATAGTACTCGTCAAGTCTATAAAACTAATAGCATTTTTTAGCCTGTTGAAATTTATAGCTATTTTATTATTATTTGAATTCAAGTAATAATACTTTTAGTTCGTTTTTATGGTGATGATATATGGGACTGGCGATCAATAAAGGGATATGGACGCATATGTTCACTCCATGTGATCAAGGTTAAACTGTTTTTACTCCGTTTTTTAATCATAAATATTAAGCAAAAGTATGTCGCCGCTTAAACATTACGGATGACGTTTTCTGTAGGAATGTGGACTCAAATAAGCTTTAACGACTCATAATTACTCTTCAATCTTTTAGTTATCTAGCTTATACACGCTAAGAAGAGGTAGTTGTTATGACTCAGTCTCGCTTCAATGACGGGATTAGAGTCCTTTATTGAATTGTTAGGCTAATTCAACAACAACAGTTTCTAGTGGCCGAAAAGCAAGAGGAGCGTAATAATGGCATTTATCGGCCCTGATCATAAAATTTATTTAAGGCAATAATTTAATAAAATATCCATCACATGTATTCACATATTTATTAGAAATAATGCAATTAATTTTTCATCAAGTAAATGCAAATAATGGTGGTTTTCTGATGAAGTTAAATTGGCTTGAAATGAGCGACTCTACAGTCTCGTTATGAGACACCCACCATTAAGATAGGTGTCTGTTAGAGTACGTATAAAAATGCAGTTATACAGGAAGCGTCTGTCTGTCGAGATCATATCTAACTGAAGGGCGTTCATGTTCACTAGCGCCGTGCTCTCCATCAACTGCTTCCAATTGAATGTAGTTATAATTAGCCGTGAAATTTAAAGACACATCTGCCCCTCCTGGAATAACAGTTAAAACATGTTTAACTTTAAAGATTGCTTCATCAGCACCTAGTACGTAAATCTTTATAGAACCGCCACTATCACTATGATGTAAATTCAGATTAATATCTCTACCTTGATTTATATCTGAAATAGCTATTGTTTCGGTTACTTGACCACTGTAAAGTTGACCTTGAATCATTTTATTTTCCTCATTATTGTAGCTTATTACATTTAATAAATTTGTTATATGTACGTAATGTTTCATCACATAACGTTTTATTTATAATCCCAATTTAGATCACCACAATTCATAAATTTAATTCACAAAAAAGCATGCAATCATAATCATTAAACAGCATATCATTTACAAAAAATAAATGTAAAATTAAAGTCATATTACTGACAGGGGATGGGTTGTTGCAATTGCTAAACTTTTAATCGAATGAATTACAGTTATTAAACAAATCTAGTAAGCTATTAAAACATGCAATTTCAATCATTTATTAACAGATGTTCGTGCCCTAAAAATTTACGAGTCTATTTTGAAAGATGGTATTCATCCTGTTTTGCAAGTTAATAAGCATGCAAAAACGCTTATTGCAAGACAAGAGCCTGGCTCAAAGTTTCATGCAACAGGTATTCCATTTGATGACCCGAATGGGACCATTTAATAGAATGGATTGGTTTAGATGTAGTCTGCCTTGAGCGATTACTCTCGCCCCAAGTGTCTTGTATTTGCATTAAATCAATAGCTAATCTCCTGCATTTATTGTTAATATTTGATAATAAATCAACTGCGTTCTATTCAAACGAGTTACATCTTGTTTTACCACATCGCTACTTTATTTTTTCAAAAAAGGGATTATCTATGGGCTTTCATAAAAACTTAATCGCAGCTGCATTAACGACGACATCTTTATTCTCAGCTTCAGCTTTTGCAGTAGAAAATATTGACATACTGATCACTGATGCAACTGTACTGACTATGAATGCAGAAAAAACTATTTATGAGTCTGGTACGGTTGCCATTAAAGATAATAAAATAATTGCTGTTGGCGATAAAAAATTAGCAGACCAATACCAAGCAACTAAAATAATGAATGTGGCTGGCGACATCGTTATGCCAGGACTAATTAATACGCATACACATGTCTCAATGACCGTCTTTAGATCACTTGCCGATGATGTACCAGATCGCTTACACCGTTATATCTTCCCGCTCGAATCAAAACTGGTTTCTCGTGATATGGTCCGTATCGGAGCTAACTTGGGTAACGTAGAGATGTTAAAGGGCGGTGTAACCACTTACGCAGATATGTACTATTTTGAAGATGAAGTGGCAAAAACCGTTGATAAAATCGGTATGCGTGCAGTATTAGGTGAAACAGTAATAAAATTTCCTGTAGCGGATGCAAAAAATGCACAGGAAGGGATTGCTTACGCTCTTAAATTTATCGAAGAATATAAAGATCATCCTCGTATCACGCCCGCATTTGCACCACATGCTCCCTACACCAATACAACAGAAGTATTGCAACAAGTTGCAAAACTATCCGAAGAAAAAGGTGTACCCGTATTGATTCATCTAGCGGAATCTACACGCGAAGAAGAGAAAATTGCAGAAATCAGCAGAGGTAAAAGTCCAGTTCAATATATGCATGATATTGGTGCGTTAAATAGTCAGCTTGTTGGTGCTCATATGATCTTAGTTGACGACGAAGATATCGCTTTGGTAAAAGCAAGCGATATGGGCGTTGCACATAACATGAGTGCAAATATAAAATCTGCAAAAGGTGTCTCACCGGCACTCAAAATGTATGACCAAGGAGTTCGCATTGGCTTAGGAACCGATGGCCCAATGTCAGGTAATAACTTAAGTACCATTGCAGAATTTGGACAAGTAGCGAAAGTACACAAGTTAGTTAACCACGATCGTGCTGCAATGCCGCCAGTTAAAGTCATTGATATGTCCACCATGGGTGCCGCCAGAGCTTTACATATGGAAGATAAGATAGGATCATTAGAAGTCGGTAAACTTGCTGATATCATTGTTATCGATACTAAAGCGGTGAATATGGTTCCCATGTACAACCCATATTCAGCTTTAGTTTACTCTGCTTATCCGACCAATGTCCGTCATGCTATCGTAGACGGAAAAATACTCATGGAAGATAAGAAGGTTTTGACAGTAGATGAAGATAAAATTCGTGAAGAAGCATTGAAATTTACCGATGTCGTTAGAAAAACTATTATCGATAGTGGAGAAATTGTGCAATAAAAAGTGAAAGATAACGGGCTAAATAATTCAGTTTACCCGTTTTATTTACTCCAAAGACCTACCCTGTAATTTTACTGGCCGCTCTCTCTGCGATTTACGAGCAAATTGCTAAACCACTAAACTTCTATTTATGATCAGTTTAGCTTATAAGTCCAAGGACTTATTTCTAGCTTAAAGGTGCTTAGTGATAAGCAAATAACGCAATCGATTGAAACGTTAGATTTATGTCCTATGGATTAGTGTTTATAGCCAAACAATAATCCATAGCCTAGTAAGATTTAATGCTAGATCAGTTAATTATAAACAGTTACATACTGGCTTTTTTATTAAAATTTAGTCAATCCGATTCGATAAGCTGAAGGTGTTCTTTAATCACGTTCAACACGCCATGATTAAGATTACTCGGCGCACTAAAACGGGCATATTTTTTTACTTTTTCATGGGCATTTTCTACTGCATAAGAATGAAAGCTTGCTTGTAACATTTCGATATCGTTAAAGTAGTCACCAAAACTCATTGTTTGTTCGAAACTAAACTTTAATGTGTCTTGTAAATATGTGATGGCATCTCCTTTTGATGCATTGATATTCATTACATCAAGCCAAACCTTAGCGCTTACCACTACTTTATGGTCAATACTGAATTTTTCATTAATTGACGGATATACGTGTTCTTGTGAACCATCAAAATGGCAGATAGCAATCTTAATAAACTCATCTTCTACCTCGAGTAAATCTTTTACAAATTCACAACGATGGTAGTATTTTTTTATTTCATTAAGTGCTTCAGGTATTTGTGTTTCAATGTATGCGGACTTTTTGCCACATAAAACAATATGTGCACCTTCGATTAATCGAGCCTCTTTGATAATGCGATGAATTGAGCTGGTATCAATAGTACAACTGTAGAGTTCTTCGCCTTTATGCATGACTAAGGTGCCGTTTTCAGCAATAAATATCATGCGTTCCTTAACCGAAGAAAAGGTTTGTAATAAGCTATAATATTGGCGCCCAGAAGCAGCTGCAAACATAATATCTTTTTGCTCTAATTGTTGGAATACGTCAAAAAAATCAGGTGGTAAACGACCCTCATTATCTAACAACGTACCGTCCATATCGGTAGCAATGAATTTAATATTATGTTGTGCCATTGATGAACGCTCGCATATTTTGTAAGGGATTGATAATAGGATGATTATATGATTTTTCGTGATGCTTTAGCAAATGGATAAAAACCATGTAGCTAGCATTAAAAGAAATAATTTAGAAAGTGGCATTTCATGATCTGTTAAAAATTATCTAGATCGCGTTTTTGGCCTCATCCTAAATAAAGTATTACTTCTTGGCTTAATTTTTATCCAGCTACAGTGGCTAGCTACTGAATAATGAATTCCTTTTAAAAACTCCCATCACTCAATTTATTCAATCGATGAGAGAAAAGAAAATATCTTGTTGAGCATCAATTAAATATGAATTAATGTGGTTAAGTATTGAGCTATGCAAGAAGGCCGTTAGTTTAGCTTTTGAAATAGTTAGATGCTCATGCATCACCACCAGTCGTTAGTAAATTATAGCAATCGTTCCAGAAGTTTATTCTTTGTGTTCTTCTCGGTGTCAAGAAGAGCGCTCCATAAATGAAGGGGAATTACCATGAAAACGATAACTGCATCCGTTGGAGATAAAGGCGAAAATAACATTGAAGATGTTAAAATAGTGCAAGGCTTGCTCAATCAACATAAATTTGCTGGCTTTGCAAAGCCGTTGATAATAGATGGACAATCAGGTCCAAACACGATTAAACGAATACAAGCTTTCCAAAAAATGATGATGGATATGCATCAAGCAGATGGGTTGGTTGATGCTAATGGTGAAACCTTGAGACGCTTACAGACCACTAAAGAAGCAGTTGCATCGATTAGTTCGCTATATTTTGGTGAAAAAGGAATTAATCTTTTGAAGGAGATTGAAGGTTTGGCAATAACTCCCTACGACGACCAAACCGGCAAAGATATTAAGGTGTGGGTAGAAGGTGCTACTATTGGTTACGGCCATTTGATTGCCAGATCAGATTGGTCTAAATACAAAGCCGGTTTGAACGAGGCGCAAGCGATTATATTATTACAAGCAGATCTAAATCCTTTTATTAACACCGTAAAAAGTAAAGTGAACGTTGATGTTACTCAGCATGAATTCGATGCAATGGTAATATTTGCTTTCAATATAGGTCAAACAGGTTTCTCTCAGTCATCGGTGTTAAAAATGATTAACGATCCTGACGTGATAACTTCTTACTCTACGTTGGAAAAAGCTTGGAAAGCCTGGGATAAATCTCAAGGTAAAGTTAATCGTGGTTTAAAAAATAGACGGCAGTCGGAGTGGAACATCTATCAGAAAGGAGTTTATGAAAAATGGTAAAAAGATCACTTAATTATATGTATCGGATCCTTCTTGGCTGTTTATTCTCTATTAGCGTTATTTTTGGAGCGTGTGCAATTGATAACCCAGATGCCCCAGATTTGTTTGGCGAGTTTGAAAAACGAGAAATGGTCTACTTGATGGCGATTGATGATCCCAAAAATAAAACCAGAGATTTTTTAGTTGCTTATAATAACTATCTGTTATTTTTAGACAAAGAATTAAATAAAGCATTTTCACATATTAAGTTGAAATTACCCAATGCAAGGAAGTCCGATTTGATAACTGCGCAACTTGCTTGGTTAAAGTACCGTGACGCTGAGTTTAAGTTAATTCAAAGTACTTGGACTCGTGAATATTTTGGCAGTTCAGCGGGAATATCTCGGGGTGATTATCGAACGCGGATAGTCAAAGAGCGCATTGTTCAGTTGTTACACTATGCAAAAAATCTTTAACGTTAGATCGTACCAATAGTTTTACTATAAAAGTATGTTATTGCATGTATTGTTTAGGTTAAATGATTCAACACTAAACAAGCATACTCAGAGCTTGTATGGTCGCGATGCCAAATGATTCTTTTAAACTCACCTGCAGTAGCTAGGTTTCTCTATTTTTTTGCTCAAGGCTGTTCTTTAGCAAGCTAATACATTGCTAAAGAACTGATTAGTAAGGAAATAACTTACTAAGGAATTGATTTGCTAAGGAAAAAACTTGGCAAAGTAATTATTTTACTAAGCCATAATTTTATGATTACAAAGGTAAGTACAAAACACGTCTGCAGTGCAGTGTTTTTAATTAACAGCTCATTGTTTTAAATAGCAAGGTAATTAAGTTGGATGCCAAGTCTCAACGTATCTAAAACAGATTGTGTCGTTGATTTATGGGTTATTTGACCCGCTTTAAGCTCGACCAATGTAACTGCTGAAATTTGTTTAAAGCTTTTGCCCGCTAAAAGTATCTGTATTAATGCTACTTGAAGTGGTGGCAAACTCGGATTAAAAGCAGCGTTTTCTGCATAAGCACCGATATAGATTGATTGATCATCGAGTTGAATAGCGATGCCACAGTAGTTTTCTGAATAGGGCGCATGGCTGATATTTAAAGCAGCAACGGCATTCGTAAGTAACAAATTATCATCAGATACAACATATTTTTGTGGTTTATCTTCCATTAACAGTGTCGTTATATTGAGATCTTTAGGACCAAATGATTCTGGTAGATAGTCTTGTAACGTTTTTGCTTGTCGATTTGGCAGTTGTACCATCATTTTATCTGCACTGCTTAGTTCATTCATAAACTGTCGGCAATGTCCGCAGGGACTATAGTTTATGGTGATATCTTGAATGCCCGTCTCTCCTTTCATCCAAGCATGGGAAATGGCAGATTGTTCTGCATGCACTGCTTGTGCTAACGGTGACCCTGGAAATTCAATATTAGCCCCAAAATATAATATTCCTGAAAGGCCGCGCGCAATCGCTCCAACACAAAAATTGGAAATAGGGGAGTAGGAGTAACTTGCTGCAAGTGGCAGTAATGCAACACGTAATTCACTATCACTTAATGTAGTTATAGTCATTAATTCATTAAACTGTGCCACTGAAATAGTGGCAGAAAAGTCCTTATCTTCAACGATAGGTTTTAAATAATCGGCTAAAATTATAGGTAGTTCATTCAATGCATTTGCTAACAATTTATTCATTATTTTATTCCTAAGCTTTTTGATCGACCGTTTTCCGATAGCTGAGATTTACTATCGCTTGAGCGGTGCTCGCTCCATTTATGCAACTGTTCTCCGGTATAAGTCATGAGAAAGCCAACAATAGCACCAATAAATAAGGCAATAATAGTAACCATCCATTCTCCATTGGAAGAAAAAATGGCGGCTGCACCGATGAATGTGCCAGGGATAAATTTAAGCACATTAAATTTAGCTTGAAAACACATAGCAAAGGCAAAGATAGCCGTTGTGGCATAAGGAGCAAAATCAGCTGCAAGATAAGTGGAGAAAACAATAATTAACATTGCCCAAATTGTACCACTGAAATTAGTCAACCAGACTTGAACCAATCCTTTCATACCTTTATCAGTACAAGCAAAATAACTGGTTGCCCCTAAGAATACTAGCCAGCTTGCTATATCAAAAAAATCAGTAAGCCAAACTAACAAGCCGGATAAAATGCCAGTGCTAATTGACAATGCTAACAGTAAACTCATCGAATATCCCTAATCTTTGTAAATTAAAATAGTATAAAAAAATATGAAATGAAAGCACATGCTTTGAGTAAACATGTGCTTATTGTTATAGAAAGGAGAGGCAATAATTGATTGGTTACGTTACATAACCACTTGCTAAACATTAACCAATATTAGCGCACCATTTTTTCTCAATGTTTTTGTTAATAAACCTACAAAGAAATAGATTAATCATCATATTCAAAGGCGGTATCATTATTATTTACATCAAGCAGTGAGCATAATGTACATCAAACACTGCTTCAATAACTGCCACTCTGATTTCTTGTGCCTTGTTACAGGCTTTACTTTAAATATCTTCCGCTCGGATTTGTCCGTAAACATTGGGTGTCGGTTGATAAGCTTGGTCGCTTACCTTAATAGCCTGAAGTAGTGCTGTAGCGGCCTCTTGCCATTGTTCTTCACTGCGAGCATGAATAACAGCTAGTGGTTTTTGTTCGTTTGCAGTGTCACCTAAACAAATAAAGTTATCAAAACCAACAGCATAGTCAATAGTATCGCTAGAAACGCGGCGTCCACCACCCATACTCACTACGGCCATACCAATTGCTCTGGTATCCATTGCGGAAACAATTCCACTTTGTTTTGCATAAACAGGTTTGACAATTTGTGCTTTTTCTAGGTATTTGTCGTAGTGTTCAACAAAGTCTTTAGGTCCACCTAAGCCTGCAACCATCTTACTGAAACATGCTGCGGCAGAGCCGTCGTCTAGCACGGTTTGTAACTGTTGATGTGCTTGCTCGCTGTTTTCAGCTAATTTACCTAATACTAGCATTTCCGCACAAAGTGCCATGGTGATTTCATAGAGTCTAGGATTGCGGTATTCACCGGTTAAGAATTGTACTGCTTCACGTACTTCGAGTGCGTTACCTGCTGACGAGGCAAGTACCTGATTCATATCAGTTAAAATTGCCGTTGTTTTTGTGCCAGCACCATTAGCCACAGCAACAATAGATTTAGCCAGTTCTTCAGATGCTTGGTAGGTGGGCATAAATGCACCGGAACCCACTTTTACATCCATCACTAGTGAATCCAGCCCTGCTGCTAATTTTTTAGACAAAATTGACGCGGTGATCAAACTAATATTGTCTACTGTAGCGGTGATATCTCGAATTGCATAAACACGTTTATCGGCAGGGGCAAGGTTGCCAGTTTGACCAATAATCGCTACACCTGCTTGTTTGGTCACTTCGCCAAACACATCGTTGCTTGGAGAAATGTTGTAACCAGGAATTGATTCTAATTTATCTAATGTGCCACCAGTATGACCAAGACCACGACCAGAAATCATTGGTACAAAACCACCACAGGCAGCAACCATTGGACCTAACATCAGCGAGGTAACATCACCCACGCCACCTGTTGAATGTTTATCAACAATAGGGCCACCAAAATTCATGTGATCCCAGTTCATGACCATACCTGAGTCACGCATTGCACAGGTAAGGGCAATTCGCTCTGACATGTCCATTTCATTAAAGAAAATAGTCATAGCAAATGCACCAATTTGGCTTTCAGAAATAGTATCGTTAGCCACGCCTTGAATGAAAAAGTTGATCTCTTCAGTGCTTAGTGTTTGCCCATCACGTTTTTTGCGGATAATTTCTTGAGGTAAAAACATTAATCTCTCCATACTCTTTAACGAGTTTTAATTAATTGTTTGTCTGCCCCTCTATAATAAATAGAAGGACTAGCTGTAACGAAAGCGATGCCTAGTATGCTGTTGCATCGGCAGTTTGATTTGTCACTTCTAATGTGTTCAATAAATTAGTCAGTAGACTTGATGCACCAAAACGGTAATGCATGCTATCAGCCCATTGCTCACCTAGAATTTGATCTGCCATTGCTAGATATTGCGCTGCATCTTGTGCTGTTTTTACGCCACCTGCTGGCTTGAAACCAACGCGCTGAGCAACACCCATATCACGAATCACCTTAAGCATTATTTCAGCTGATTCTGGAGTGGCGTTAACTGCAACTTTACCAGTAGAGGTTTTGATGAAATTTGCACCAGCATCAATGCTCAACTCTGAAGCACGCTTAATTAACGCTTCAGTTTTAAGCTCTCCAGTTTCAATGATCACTTTAAGTAAAATATCACCGCAGGCTGCTTTACATTGTTTCACTAGCTCATAACCAACATTTTCATTACCGGCGATCAGTGCGCGATATGGGAAAACCACATCAACTTCATCGGCTCCATAAGCAATCGCAGCTTTAGTTTCTGCAACTGCAATCTCAATATCATCGTTGCCGTGTGGAAAATTGGTCACGGTTGCAATACGCACCTCTGGTGTACCTTGTGCAAGCAGTGTTTTCTTAGCAATCGGGATAAAACGAGGATAAATACAAATTGCAGCGGTATTACCAACGGCCGTTTTAGCATTATGACAAAGCTCGATGACTTTTTGATCAGTATCATCGTCATTCAATGTAGTTAAATCCATTAGCTTAAGTGCACGTAAAGCAGCTGTTTTAATATCAGACATAGGGTGGCTCCAGTTTTATCGTAAGTTGAAAGAGGTTTATGTGCTCGAGAGTACATCGAATAAAAGCATTGATATATACGATATAGGCAAAGCACTTTTTACGTATGGAAAAAGTGAAGGATTGATTAACGTTCTTGAATACTGTTTTTTTTGCCGCTATGTTATGAAGCTATGTTATGAAGTCAGGTTATGCGACTAGGGTTACAAAATTAGGTCTAAAAAATCGGTTTTAAACGATATAACAGAGCATAGAAACAGGCTCTGCTATTAAAGGGCGCTTTACGCGGCACTGGCACAAGAAAAAGCACTGACGATCACAACGAATAAATGAAAAGAAACGAAAGGTTTATTTAATGCGACTAAATGTTCTTCACCCAAGGAGCTAGAGCTAGATCCCAATAGGGCGGCGTACCAATATGCTCCTTTAGAAACGTGATCACTGTATTCAGCCTTTTGGGAAGGTGCTTTTTTCGTGGGTAGACGGCGTAAACCGGCATATCTAAATTAGCTTTCCAGTCTGGTAGGAGTTGGATAAGTTTGCCTGTTTCAAACTCATTGGATAATAAATAGGTCGCAATATAACCTACGCCGTGATCTCCGATAACTGCATCCCTTACTGCTTCAGAAAGGTTGACACGGTAGTTGCCAGTGACATGGTTACAACATAATTGTTCGCCCTTACTAAATGGCCAATAGCTGTAGTCACGGGTATTACTATGATAGGTGACACAGTTATGATGCAATAAATCATCTGGGTGAATAGGTTTCGGGTTTTTATCTAAGTATCCCGGTGAAGCGGCAAGCACGAAATTACCATCGGCGACTCTTTGGGCTATATAACCTTCATTGATATCCGCATGGGTTGTTATCCATAAATGAATACCATCATTTAGCATGTCGATTTTTTGATCTGAAAAAGTGATATCAAAATTGATCTCTGGATACTGCTTTTGCATTTTATCTAATACTGGAATGACGTGCAGCGCGCCAAAACTTCGTGATAGTGCCAAACGGATGGTACCTGACATTTGTTCTGTTGCATCCATCATTGCCGCTTCTGCATTTTGAATATTGGCATAGAGTTGAGCACAATGTTCAGCAAACTCAATACCCGCATCGGTTAAGGTCAAATTGCGCGTGGTTCTTTGCACAAGTTGCACATTGAGTTCTGACTCTAATTGAGTTAATTGTTTACTAACATAGGAAATTGATACATCCAATCGTTCAGCCGCTTTAGTAAAGCTGCCACTCATTTTCAATATATGTAATAAATACATTTGATTAGCACGGTTTTTCATTTCAATTTCCAAGTTTTAAAAAAGCATCTTACAAAGATAGTAAAAGCAATGCCAGTAAAAGAGCTGAATGGTAGATAAGTGAGGTGAATAAGTTATATTAACCTGCTATTGATCAATATCTATTGTTCTGTGGCTAGTTAGGGGAGCAAGTAATTGCTGTCATCAAATTGATTTATTTAGATTTTTAACGCTATCTCTTATTATTAAACTTGGTTCAAGTTTGATGACGATAGACTCAGCGCGTTGTTTATTAATTTTTTCTAGTAACGTATCGACAGCTTTTGCACCTAACCTAAATTTAGGTTGATGAATGGTTGTCAGAGAAGGGGTGAAAAATTTAGCCATTTTAATGCCATCATAGCCAATGATAGAGATGTCTTCTGGTATTCTTATCCCTTGTTTATGGGCTGCATTAATAACCCCCATTGCCATCATGTCATTACCAATAAAAAGTGCGGAGGGCAGTGGGCCTTTTTCAAATAACTTATTAAATGCTTGAAAACCACCTTCAGCTTCAAATTCATCTTCTATGATCCATTCTTTGTTGACTGCAATATGTGCTTCTATCATTGCTTGTTTAAACCCTTGCAACCTTAAGTGAGCCGTATTTTTTTCTAACGGGCCTGTAATACAACCTATTTTTGTATGCCCACAGTCTATTAGGTATTTAGTCGCCATGCTTCCACCGAGAAAAGAGTGATCTTGGATTTGATCTAGTGAAGGATCAGCAGGCCCCCAGCCCATAACTATCGAAGGAACAGGTTTATGATGTTGAAGCAGATCAATATGACGGCCATCTACTTCTGCACACATAAGCATTAACCCATCAACACGCTTTTGCATTAACATGTCTACGTTATGCTGCATTCTGTCTAATGGACCCTTGTGGCATAAAACTTAACCATCTACTTTAGTAGGTGGTTGAGTTGGCTTCAACTGCGGTCATTATTTTCTTTATTCAGTTGAGCCCTTGTATCAGGACTAACTTATTGGGCCACTTCTTTATTCTTGATGGTAAACCATCAAGAATAAAGAAGTGGTGTATTTTAACCAGCAATATTAATTAGCTATTGAGCGAAATTGGTATTAATAACCAATAAGTCTCAGCAAGTTCTCTGCTGTTTTTATAGCTTCTTTGCGATTTGCAATATTCAGCTTCTGATACAAGTTGCGAATATGTGTTTTTATCGTTGTACCTGCCACATCCAGCTCGAGTGCGACTTGTTCATTGCTTAATCCAGAATAAATCAAACCTAATACTTGCCATTCCCTTTGTGTTAAGGGACTGGTTCGAACGAGCTCAGGTATATCAGGGTGATTCACCAGTTGATCCACAAAACTTTCATCGAAGTGGATAGAACGGCTCTTTTGCTTGATAGAAATATCTTTTAATAATTGTAACGTACGGTGTTTTTCAAGTTCATTTAAGCTAGCGGAACTGCTAAGTTTTTGTAGTAAATGCTCAATATGTACACCATCGATCAAGAAGTTACTGACCATGCCTGTTTGGTTAGTTAAACTTAGTGCTTGTTTTAATGTCTCTAACGCTAATGTTTCATTACCTACTTTTGCCGCTATAATCGCTTCAATAATAAGATTACGATTATTATCCGTAATTAAATGTGATGCTTTGGCCTCAGACTGTAAAAACTTAATCGTTATTGTTGCTTGGTCATATTGTTCAAGGGCTATTTCAGCTCTGACAATGTTACGAACTTGCAGTTGCAAAAAGTGGTTATTTGCTTGGTTAGGGCGGATTGCGGTACCTAACCAATTTTTAATTGCGTCTAAGTCATTACGAGCTTGCCAGTATAAAAGCAATGATTGTGACGCATGTGCTGACCAATCATCATGATAGGTTGATTGTTGTACTAGGTGTTGTATTTTTTCAATAAATCGCATGGCCTTATCTAGCTCTCCACGACTTATTGCTATCATCGCTAGCATTGAATAACAGTGTAAGTGTTTGCTAGGTTCTATGTTTCCGAGTACATTGATTCCTTTATAAGCACATTCTTCAGCTTCATCTAAGCGATTCCAGCACCATAATATTTGCGCACGGTTACGCAATAAAAACTCATGTAACGGCAATTGCTGCAATTTTTGTTCAGTAATCAGTTTAAAAGCACTATCTTGTAACTCAAATGCAGCTTGTACAAAACCTTGTGCCAGCAGTATTTCACCCTGTTGCAATATTGCCCACAATGCTTGATGAAAGAGTTTATGCTGTCTCGCTAATTTCTCGGTTTGTTGCATTAAAGGTAGGGCTCTGTCTAACTGTCCCATTACATGATTTACTTCACCTACTATAGAGGTGGTGATAATTCGATTTCGATAACCATTAGAGTCTAATTGGGTTAATGCTAGTTCAGCTAGTTCAAAGGCTTTTTCAGGCTCACTCCGATTAATAGCAACTTGCGCAAGCAGCGCATTAACTTGACCTTGATCGTTTGTTGTTAACGTAATATTTCTCTTATCGATCTCTTGCTTAGCCTCCGCCAGCATATTCTCTACTGCGGTATAGCTATGTTGGCTTTGTGCAAGCCAAGCTCTTATTAATGGCAGTTTAATATTTTCGTATAACTTGTCAGGAGACAAACTGTTAATTGCACTTTCTAAATTAGTTAATTCACCATGATTAAACATTCTCCAGCCGTGAGCGGAAATGATTTTTGTCAGTAGTTCGCCATCATTTACTTTCTGTGCATGAAACATAGCCTGTTGAGGGATATCTAGTTTTAGCCATGCTTTAGCCGCTTTATGATGAAGCGCATTTTCTTCCTGCGGGATCCGTGCTTGACGCTCATGTGCTAGAAACTCTGCAAATAAATTATGAAACCTAAACCAGTTTTGTTCTCCCTCTAAGGGGTATATAAATAAGCCATAACGATTTAGGTATTCAAGCATACTCAATGCATCGTCTCTTTCTGTTAACTCACTAATAAGCGTATCGTTAAAGGTACTCAGTACAGAGCATTGCATTAAAAAGTGACGAGTATCATTATCTAAAAAGTCAAAAACTTCTTCAACAAGGTATTCCCAAAGATGGCCATTACTAAAATTTGAAACAGACTCAACCGATTGTGCTAGTGTTTTTTTGTTATGTTGTGCTTGTAACGCGATA
Organism: Psychromonas sp. SR45-3; assembly: GCF_014163575.1. NCBI lineage: Bacteria > Pseudomonadati > Pseudomonadota > Gammaproteobacteria > Alteromonadales > Psychromonadaceae > Psychromonas > Psychromonas sp. SR45-3. Next base: position 125,969 of record NZ_JACJDP010000005.1, on the reverse strand, counting down.
AGTTGTAATGCAGAAGGCCAGCCTTCAACATAAGCACGAAGGTTATCTACCGTAGTATCATCTACGCCCTCGGAAAAACGTTGATTGAAAAAACGAGCTGTTTCATCTGCATCAAAAGCGAGAAGATCATTGTCTATTTCGATCATTAAGTCGCGTACTCTAAGGTTTGCTGTACCAATAGGAGGTGCAGAACGACTGGTTACGATTAATGTTATATTATCTGGCATATGTTTAAGGAAAAAACGTATCCCTTCATGAATCTCATTTTCTTTGATCAAGTGATAATCATCTAATACCAAATAACATTCTTGGTGATAGTTGGAAAGTTCACTAAATACTTCACCAAATAATGATTGCAGCGATGAAAATTGACGTTTTTCAACTAATGTTTGCGCATTAGGACAGGACTCGTTAGTTGCCTTGTTGATTGCTTGAATGAAATAGTTAATAAAATGAAATATATCATTGTCATTCTCATCAATGCTGTACCAGCCGACGGAGGATTTATCCGCTAACCATTGTGCGGTCATGGTGGTTTTTCCATAGCCTGCTGGCGAACGAAATAGAACTAGTTTATAAAATGGCGCTTGTTGCAATAACTCGAGCACGCGAGGTCTTAGTATTGCGTTATGTAATCTGCCTGGTCTTGTTAGTTTTGATGGGAGCCACATTTGCTTTCTCGTGTTATTAATTATTTCTATTATAAGGGCCAAGCGTACGCTATATTCACTAGAATTGACTACTGCAAGGCTTTACATTGCATGACATTACACACATTTTTTAGTGCCCTGTGTAATAGCGATGTGACTCTAATCTCGTACTGTATGGCATGGCTAATTCTCGATGATAGTACTGTTTTCAAAACCTCAATCACCAATCATCAAATTATGTGACCTAAAGTATACCTTAAGCTATTTTTGAAAATGATGATGCATATCAGTGTTTAAACCTAATATCATGAAAAACAAAGCTTATTTTTTTTTTGTAAGAGTATTTATATTTTCAAACCAGCATTAAGATTAATTCATTTACTATCGAAGTGTCGAGACTACTTTATCTTTGTTATTTTAAAAAGTGACTTGGCACTCATTATCCACACTAGTGCTATCTATTGATTATTATCGTAAAAGGTCATCGATTCTGTATTCATCGCCCTAAGCATAAACTTAGTTTTCTACGCCCTTAATACTCCTCCTTATTTAACCCTAAATTAGGAGGATGTTTTGCGTTTAATATAAATCCAGAATATGCCTCAGATAAATAAAACTTAATAAAGAGGCTTTACCATGAAACCTGTTCAACAAAGAGAATTTGATAAAACATTATTTAAATCTGAAGTGTTAAATCACTTAAACACGACTTATGCAAAAACCGAAGAGACAGCGACGACGCATGACTGGTACCTTGCCTTAGGACGCGCATTAGCTGGGCTAACTACCTTTGATTTATTAGCGACTGAGCAAGATCCGAAAATTAAAAATGCGAAAAGTGTTAATTATTTATCCTTAGAGTTTTTGATTGGCAGACTGACAGGCAATAACCTAATTAGCATGGGTATTTACGATCAAATTAACGATGCGATGCAAGAAATGGGACACAGCCTATCGGATTTACTTGAAGAAGAGCGCGATCCGTCATTAGGAAATGGTGGTCTTGGTCGTTTAGCTGCTTGTTTTATGGATTCATGTGCAGCCCAAGAATTCCCTGCTATTGGTTACGGGCTACATTACGAATATGGGCTTTTCAAGCAATCCTTTGAACAGTGTCATCAAAAAGAAGCACCAGATGCATGGCGAGGTGTAGAAGGTTACCCGTGGGAAGTTGCGCGCCCAGAATATGCGCAGGAAATAGGATTTTATGGGCATGTACAGCCTGTAGTTGAAAATGGCAAAGAAAAGCGCCGCTGGGTACCTGGTATGTTCGTAAAAGGCATGCCGTGGGATCTTCCGATTGTTGGTTACCAAAGTAATACTGTTTATCCATTACGTTTATGGGAATGCCAGGCGATTGCACCATTCTCATTAGAAAGTTTCAATAATGGACATTATTTTGAAGCACAACATGCACTTATCGATGCTGGTAATATCACCAAAATTCTATATCCAAATGATAATCACGAAAAAGGTAAAACACTGCGTTTAATGCAGCAATATTTTCATAGTGCCGCGTCAATCAAAGACATTTTACGTCGTCACGATGAATCTGGACATAATCTCAAAGATCTTGCTCAATACGAATCCATACAGCTCAACGATACTCATCCAACGATCGCTATTCCAGAATTAATGCGTATTTTGATTGATGAAAGAGACATGAGTTGGGACGATGCTTGGGCTATTTGTAGCAAAACATTTGCCTACACTAATCATACGCTACTACCTGAAGCGTTAGAAACTTGGTCTGAATCATTGATTCAAAGCTTATTACCTCGACATATGGAAATTATATTCCATATTAATCACTTATTTATGCAAGAAGTACGAGAAAAATGGCCGGGTGATGTTGAGAAACAACGTAAATTATCCATTATTCAAGATGGTTTTCATCGTAATGTTCGCATGGCAAACCTATGCGTAGTTGGCTCTTATGCGGTTAATGGTGTTGCAGCTTTGCATTCTGCTTTAGTTAAACGTGATTTATTCCCTGAGTTTGATGAGTTGTATCCTAACCGTTTACAAAATATCACTAATGGCATTACCCCTCGACGTTGGTTGAAGTTCTGTAATCCAGCATTATCTCAATTAATCACTGATAAAATAGGTGATCAATGGCCTGCGGATTTAAGTCAACTTAACCAAATCGCTGAGTTTGCCGAAGATAGTCAATTTCAAAATGATTATATGAATGTAAAAAAATTGAATAAACAGCGTTTGGCCAGTTGGGTTAAGGAACATATGGATATTGAACTAGATAGTGATGCTATTTTTGATGTTCAAATTAAACGTTTACATGAATATAAGCGCCAGCATTTAAATTTATTACATATTTTGTCGCTTTATTATCGTCTATTAAACGAACCTACCTTTGATATGGTGCCGCGAGTTGTTTTCTTTGCTGCAAAAGCTGCGCCCGGTTACCACCTTGCAAAAGAGATCATCTTCGCTATTAATAAAATTGCTGAAACCATTAACAATGATCAGCGAATCAACGGCAAGTTGAAAGTCGTATTTATTCCTGATTATCGAGTCAGCATTGCTGAAATCATCATCCCTGCTGCGGATGTTTCTGAGCAAATATCAACGGCAGGTAAAGAAGCATCAGGCACAGGCAACATGAAAATGGCATTAAATGGTGCGTTAACAATCGGCACAATGGATGGTGCAAATGTAGAAATTCGTGAAGAGGTAGGTGACGATAATATTTATATTTTTGGGCTCGACGTTGATGGCGTTGAAGCTGTACTAAGCCGAGGTTATAACCCCTTCGACTACTACCATACTAATCCGTTATTAAAAGCTTCATTAGACTTGTTACTTAGCGATGTATTTACACCTAATGAGCCAGGAAGGTTGCGTACTATTTATGATGCGTTGTTGGATGGCGGAGACCCTTACCTGTGTTTAGCGGACTTTGCATCATATATTCATGCGCATGAAGCGATGGATAAACAATACCAAGATAAAAAGGGCTGGGCGCGTAAAGCTATTATGAATACTGCATTGGTAGGCAAGTTTAGCTCTGACCGTTCTATTCGAGACTATGCTAATAATATTTGGAAGTTATCGGCAGTACATCGTTAATCGCATTGAGTGAAGTGTGCTAGGCGCACTTCACTTTTTAATTTATTAATCTATATGCCCATTTCACAGTAGTCGCCATTATAAATGCTGAATTCATTTATAAAAAAAGAACGAAAAATAATGGGCTCACATTAAGCAGTGATATTGATCAGCAAACATGCTTTGGTATTACGCTAAAAAATTTGAGTAGGGTTGATAGTCTTTTACTTACTAAATAAACCATGGTTTTACCATCATTTTTTGCAGATTGTTTTTACATTTGGATAAGGTATATACCCTTCAATATTCTTATTAACAGTAGCGAGCTAATGTTTGGCCATGATCTTTTATTAACGAGTCTTGATATTATGCCCACGGAGAGAGCAATGAACGAACAATCAGTATTAAAAAAAGTAGCCAAAATGGCTAAAATCTCAGACCGTTACATTAGTGCCTGGGGAAATGAAGCTTATGTTAAAGATGAAACCATCGAACAACTATTAAGTGCGTTAGGCTACGATACGACTGATGATCAAACGTTGTTAAAATCTGCACAAAAAAGGCATAAAACCGAAATATTAGCACCCGTTAAGGTCATTAAGGATCCACAACAACCGATTGAAATTGAATTAAACCTTGGTTTAACCGTGCGAGAAAGCGAATTTAGTTGGCAAGTTATTACAGAGAATGGTGAAGTTTTAGAAGGTTATTTGCAATCACAAGTGATCAAAGATGAGCGCTCAAATGGAGGAGCGTTGATTTTTCAACTACCCAAATTACCGTTAGGGTATCACCAATTAACGGTTACTCGTAAACGCCGTAAAAACCCGTATCAAATGACTATAATCATTACGCCTGAATCTTGTTATAAGCAGTCTAGTTTACTTAAAGGTGAAAAACTTTGGGGTCCAAGCATCCAACTTTATACGGTTCGCACCGCATATAACTGGGGAATAGGAGATTTTGGCGATCTAAAGCAGCTAATAACAGAAGTCGCTTCCCGTGGCGGAGATTTTATTGGCCTAAATCCGATCCATGCATTATTTCCTGCCAACCCTGAAGGGGCTAGCCCATATAGTCCTTCTTCTCGTCATTGGTTGAACATTATGTATATTGATGTGACAGCTATCCCTGAGTTTGTATTGAGTAGCGCGGCGCAGCAAAAAGTCGGATGCATCAAATTTCAACAACGTCTCAAAAGTGTGCGTAAAGATGAATGGGTTAATTACAGTGAAGTAGCGGCATTAAAATTAAGTGTATTACCCCTTTTATTTAAAGAATTTGAAATTAGGCATCTTTCTAAAGAAACAGAGCGCGCGGAGGCTTTTCATGATTTTGTGGCGCAAGGTGGAGAAAGTTTACAGCATCAAGCGGCATTTGATGCGCTACATGCCCACTTGCATCAACAGGATCCTTCTGTTTGGGGCTGCCCAGTATTTCCAAATAAATATAGCAAGTTCAGCAATATAGAGGTACATCAGTTTATTACACAAAACAGATCACTGGTTGAGTCTTATTTATATTATCAATGGATTGCTGATACACAGATTAATGAAGCTCAACAGTTTGCAGAAGAATGCGGAATGTCGGTCGGCTTATACCGTGATTTAGCAGTAGGCGAAGCAAACTCAGGTTCGGCAAGTTGGGCTGATAATGGACATCTGGTACTTGATGCAAGCATCGGAGCACCACCGGATGTGTTTGGGCCGTTAGGGCAAAATTGGGGACTGCCACCTCTGAACCCTCAAGTACTTAAGAACTCAGGTTATGCTCCTTTCATTGCGTTATTAAGGGCTAATATGAAACATTGTGGTGCGTTAAGAATCGATCATGTTTTGGGTTTATTACGCTTATGGTGGGTACCTAAAAATAAAACTGCGGCGGAGGGGGCTTACATTTATTACCCTGTTGAAGACTTGTTAGCTATTTTAGCGCTTGAGTCACATCGACATCAATGTGCAGTAATTGGTGAGGATTTAGGTACTGTTCCAGATGAAATTGTCGATATACTGGCAAGCTCGGGTATCCATTCTTATAAATTGTTTTTTTTCGAAGTCGCTGAGGACGGTGGTTTTTTCTCACCTACCCATTATACAGAACAATCTATGTCAGCACTTTGTACACACGATATGCCAACGCTTAGAGGGTTCTGGCATTGTGAAGATCTGCGTATGGGTAAAGAACTTGGTTTGTATCCAGATCCTGTTCAATTAAAAGCTTTATATGATGAACGGTTACGATCTAAACAAGAAATACTTAATAGCCTTGCCTGGCATGGACTCTTGCCTGAAGGTGTGGGCAAAGATGCAGCCTTTGTTCCAATGGACAGTTACTTGAGTGAAGCGCTACATTTGCACCTCGCTGCCGGTTCATCTGCATTGTTTAGTGTGCAACTTGAAGATTTGTTAGAAATGGATATGCCTGTCAATATACCTGGAACGGTCAATGAATATCCTAACTGGCGACGTAAATTATCAGTTAACATCGATGATATTTTTCAAAAAAAGTCGGTAAATCGCTTAGCTAAACAAATGACCCAATTGCGCTTAAAAGCTAGCCATTAATTGTTTGTGCTGGAGATTATATTCTCTCTAGCTCCTATCGTTGAGCAATATAGTCGGTAATAAAGCCTTTCTTAGCAAAGCTTTATTACCCGTTTTAAATTGCTATTCGTTTGGGATTTTCCTCTCAATTTAAGGACTCATTTAACTATTCACTTAACTATCAACTTAATTATCAACTTAGTTATCAATTCAATTTTAAACATTAATCATTAAACTCATCCATTTTCTTCATTTAACATTATCATTAAGCTGGTTCAGTATGGAGCTACCTAAATTTACTTAATTAAATGCAATTACTTAAATACAATTACTTAAATACAATTACTTAAGTACAAGCCTAGATTCGTATAATAAGTGGTTTCATAAAATAATTTGATGTCGTCATTCTATATAGTCATTTCCTAAAGAATAAATGACATAAGCATTGTAAATAGAGTCTGTGGTAATAAATGTAATCGTTGAGTTATAAGCGATATCGAGTATTTGATTGTTTATAGACTGTGTCGGTTATGGGTTATTATTTTTTGTGTGCGGGAAGGGGGAAATCATCAGTTGTGAGTTATTAATGTATATTGCATTGCCAATGTTGGAACAAAAAGTGTTGGAATAGTAAATGCTGCACTATTTGCTCAGTATCTGTGAGCATTTACTATTGAATTTATATTTTTGTTAATTTTGTCTTTATTTTTCAGCGATCATCGCATCATAATCAACACCGCTTTCACGGTGAAGACGGCGACATGCTATACCATCTCTGTGGAATAAATGACAACGATGCGCAGTTAAACCCACATTGTATTTTTGACCAACTTCCACATCAAGCGTATCTGCTGCTCTATATATAACATCTGCATCTGCGCTGGCTAGGTTCATGTAAATTTGGGTTTCATTACCTAGCTTTTCTACGATTTGTACTTTGCCTTCGATAGTGGCATCAGCTTGTTCTGCATTCAGTAAATGTTCAGGACGAATGCCTAATGACATTCGATCGCCTATAGTCACTGTTTTACCTTCTACAGGTATCCAAAAGCTTTCATTATTTGCTAGTTTGACTTTGACTCGTTCATCCTCTGTGTCTTCAATCGATACGCTCATGAAGTTCATCTTAGGCGAACCAATAAAGCCGGCTACAAAACGATTGATTGGATAGTGATATAGTTCAAGAGGGCGACCCACTTGTGATACTGAACCCGCATCTAATACCACGATTTTATCGGCCATTGTCATTGCTTCTACTTGGTCATGAGTCACGTATATCATGGTGCAGCCAAGTTTACGTTGCAGTTTAGTAATTTCACTGCGCATATTGACGCGTAATGCGGCATCCAAATTAGAGAGTGGTTCATCAAGCAAAAAGACATTTGGCTGTGATACCAGCGTTCTGCCAATGGCGACACGTTGTCGTTGCCCACCTGAAAGTGCTTTAGGTTGACGTTCAAGTAAGTGAGTTAATTGTAAAATGTCCGCCACATGATGAACACGGGTATCTATTTCAGATTTTTTAGCTTTAGCTAACTTTAAACCAAAGGACATGTTGTCATAGAGGTTGAGATGCGGATAGAGTGCGTAGGATTGAAATACCATACCGACACCCCGTTTTGATGGTTCAACATCATTCATGCGTTCTTCACCGATGTATAAATCACCAGAAGTAATTTCTTCAAGGCCTGCTATACAGCGTAAAAGTGTGGATTTACCACAACCCGATGGACCAACAAAGACGACCAGTTCGCCTTCTTTTATTTCAAGATCGACATTTTTAGAGATAAGTAGCTTGTCGTAAGCTTTACATACATTTTTTAAGGTGACACTGGTCATGTAGTTTGTCCTCGATTAATTTTTATGTTTACGGTCATGATTTCTGTTGTTTATTCCTGAACTCTTATTTAGGAATTTTTATTTATGAAATTTGAAACCATTAATTGTGTTTTATATTAATAAATAATTGCTGCCGTTGATGTATCCTTCTTACAACATTTCTTTTTATTAACAACGAACTAACTAGATACACTTTATAAATACCGAGGTTGCATAATTTGTTATGTAAATGGTAGTAAAAAAGTATAAATATTAGCGCTAAATAGGTTTTATTGGCTATTTATGACCGCTGTTAGGAATCGTTAAAACAAAAGTGTAAATAACACGATCACAATCTATTACTAGTGATTGATAGTTTGCTTATTTTAGACCACCTATACATCATCCTAGTGCAATAATTTGTAGGAGGAGGACAGAGGAGGGGAGGGATAAGACATATTCAACAAAGTGCAGATGTCATTCCACTAATTTGCATTAATTATGATGATTACTATCACACAAAAATTGAATTTGAGATCTTGATCTCGGTTATAGGTAGAGCTGTGTCACGAAAATAGAGTCGAACCCATGGGGCGTAGTGGATAGGATGATGATTAAGCGTTTTAACTTCTAGATAATAAAGTTCGAAATATGGCTTACCCAACGGCTAGCCCTCCATCACAACTAAAAAGGATATTAACATGAAAAAAAATCTAAGTATCGTTGCGCTTTGCACCATGGCTGCATTGGGTTCTTTTAATGCCAACGCGGCGATTGAAGAGGGGCAGCTTACTATCTGGATCAATGGCGACAAAGGGTACAATGGACTTGCTGAAGTCGGCCAACGTTTTGAAGAAGACACCGGCATTAAAGTTACTGTTGCTCACCCTGATGCACTACAAGACAAATTCCCACAAACGGCATCAACGGGCGATGGTCCTGATATCGTTTTTTGGGCACATGACCGTTTTGGTGGATACGCAGAAGCAGGTTTGCTAGTTGAAGTGACCCCTTCTAAAGAAGTGAAAAACGGTATTGTCGATTTTGCTTGGGATGCTGTGCAGTATAAAGGTAAATTCATTGGTTACCCTGTGGCTATTGAAGCGCTATCACTTATTTATAACAAAGATTTAATTGCTACGCCTCCTGAGAATTGGGAAGACATCACGGCGCTGAATACTAAACTGCAAAAAGATGGTAAATCGGCGATTATGTGGAACTTAAAAGAACCTTACTTTACTTGGCCTTTAATGGCTGCTGATGGGGGGTATGCTTTTAAGCCAACGTCTACCGGTTATGATATTAAAAATGCTGGTATTAATAATGCGGGTGTAAAAGGGGCAATGACGTTTGTAAAACAATTGATCGATAACAAGGTTATTTCTCCTGATATGGATTATTCCGTGTCTGAATCTGAATTTACTAAGGGCAATGTTGCAATGACTATTAACGGTCCTTGGTCTTGGGGCAATATTGAAAAAGCTGGCATTAATTATGGTGTGACTACTTTGCCTAAATTTAATGGTAAAGATTCTAAACCATTTGTTGGTGTATTGACCGCGGGTATTAGCACTGCGTCACCTAATAAAGACCTTGCTGTTGAGTTTATTGAAAACTACCTACTCACTAACGAGGGTTTACGTAATATTAATAATGATAAACCGCTTGGTGCTGTTGCATTGAATTCATTTCAAAAAGAGTTAGCTGCTGATGCACGCATTGCGGCAACCATGAATAATGCAAAAAATGGTGAAATAATGCCAAATATCCCACAAATGGGTGCATTCTGGGGAAGTGCAAAAAATGCCATTATCAATATCGTTGATGGTCGCCAAGCAGTAGATGCAGCGCTTGCAGATGCAGAAAAACAAATGGTCAAATAATGACGTTGTTAAGGAGTAAACATCAAGTTTATTCCTTAACACTGGAGAAAGCATTGCTTTCTCCTCATTTTAATTTTTTTCGACTCCATCAATAACACATCACTACTATTAATCATGATGAAAAACAGTTAGTGGTGGCGTTGATTTTAGTAAACAGGGTTCTATATGCAGTCAGTTCAAGGTTCTGGTGCCATTGCACCATCTCCACTTCCTCTTAGTTGGGGAGTGATAATAAAATGGGCCATTTTAGTTTCAGTCGCTATCGTAAACGGTTATGCGTCGATTGTAATGTACTCTCGTGGAGAACTAGCATTTGCATTACTTACCGTCATATTAACATCACTGGCACTGTATATTTTTGGTAGTAAAAAGACCTATGCTCATCGCTATATTTATCCTGGTATTGCGGGCATGATCCTATTTATATTATTTCCATTGGTTTATACCACTAGCCTCGCATTTACTAACTACAGTGCAAAAAACCAATTAACGATAGAGCGAGCACAAAGTGTCTTGTTGGATAGAACATTTCAGAGCGGTCAGAGTTATCCGTTTAATCTCTATCAGACCGAACAAGGTTTTCGTATAGCGGTCATTGATAATGGCCAAACGCTGGCGACAGATAACTTTACAATGGATATTGTTGCCGGACAAAATATTGAACTTAAGGCCGTACAAGAAGTTGATGGTAAAAAACAAAAAATAAAATCAATTATCAAAAACAGGACAAAGCTCAACGACATCAATTTAACTATGCCAAACGGCACAGTGGTAGGCATGAGTGGGCTACGAAAATTTGCCGCAGTACAACCTCTTTATAGCATGCAGTCGGATGGTGAAACATTATTAAATAATGAAACTGAGCAGCGACTTAAAGCGAATATGGAAATAGGATTCTATCAAGTTGTTAATGAAAATAACGAGTTTATAGGAGACCCTATCTCGCCTGGGTTTGTAGTTAATGTCAGTACTGCAAATTTTGAGAAGGTATGGAAGGATGAGGGAATAAAAGAACCTTTTATAGGGATCTTTATTTGGACCGTTGTATTTTCAGCGTTATCTGTATTTTTGACCTTAATTATCGGTTTGGTATTAGCTAGTGTGGTGCAATGGGAAGCACTAAAAGGGCGTGCAGTGTATCGGGTATTACTGATATTACCTTATGCGGTTCCCGCTTTTATCTCTATTCTTATTTTTAAAGGGTTATTTAACCAAAGTTTTGGTGAAATAAATATGGTGTTAGAAGCCCTGTTCGGCATTAGCCCAGCTTGGTTTTCAGACCCTATCACCGCAAGAACCATGGTGGTGATTGTTAATACTTGGCTTGGTTTCCCTTATATGATGATCCTGTGTATGGGGCTTTTAAAAGCGATTCCACATGATCTTTACGAAGCGTCTGCAATCGATGGTGCAGGGCCATTAAAAAACTTTACTAACATTACTTTCCCTCTAATGATTAAACCATTAACACCGTTATTAATTGCAAGTTTTGCTTTTAACTTTAATAACTTTGTAATGATTTACCTATTAACGGGTGGTGGGCCGAATATGATTGGCACTACTGAACCGGCAGGTTATACGGATTTATTAGTGAGCTATACCTACCGCATTGCATTTGAAGGAAGTGGTGGACAAGACTTTGGTCTAGCAAGTGCCATTGCAACAATTATTTTCCTATTAGTGGGCGGCTTGGCATTGCTAAATCTTCGCTTCACAAAACTTGAACAAGATTAAGGAGTTTTTCGATGGCTATAGTACAAGGCAAGAATTTAAAGTATAGAGTGTGGGCAACTCACATAGGGCTTTGGGTTTTTCTATCATTTATTATTTTCCCGTTATTAATGGTAGTCGCAATCTCATTGCGTGAAGGTAACTTTGCAACAGGTAGCTTGATACCCGAAAATCCATCTTTAGAGCATTGGAAGCTGGCGTTAGGTTTCTCTGTCACTAATGCCGATGGCAGTGTCACACCGCCCCCATTTCCTGTATTAACCTGGTTATGGAATTCAATTAAGATTGCGAGTATTTCTTCAATTTTAATTGTTGCCTTGTCAACAACTTCTGCTTATGCTTTTGCGCGTATGAAGTTTGGTGGTAAGAGTGCTATTTTGAAAGCGATGATGATTTTCCAAATGTTTCCGGCAGTACTGGCATTAGTTGCTTTGTATGCGTTATTCGATAAATTAGGACAATACATTCCGTTTCTTGGATTAAATACCCATGGCGGATTGATCTTTGCTTATTTAGGGGGGATTGCACTGCATGTTTGGACCATCAAAGGATACTTTGAGACCATTGATAACTCGCTTGAAGAAGCGGCTGCTTTAGATGGTGCTACACCTTGGCAAGCATTCCGCTTAGTGTTGTTGCCTTTATCGGTTCCGATATTAGCTGTTGTGTTTATCCTTTCGTTTATTGCTGTAGTTGGCGAGGTGCCTGTTGCTTCACTATTATTATCAGATGTTGATAACTATACGTTAGCGGTTGGCATGCAACAATACTTGTACCCTCAAAACTATTTATGGGGTGATTTTGCTGCAGCAGCGGTACTCTCGGCATTACCTATTACTGGTGTATTTTTACTCGCACAACGTTGGTTAGTGGGCGGATTAACAGCTGGAGGTGTGAAAGGGTAGCATCTTTAACTTCTAGATAGCTTTAATAAACGCAATTTATCCCACCTTGTAAATTGCGTTTTTTTTTAACTATTTTAAGCCTACTTTAATCATCATTGATTGATTGATTGGTTGATCCATGAATTAATTTTATGAGTAGCCGTTCTCCCTCCTTATTTGTGATTATACGAGATTATTACCCTTGTAATTATTTTTATGTGCAACTATAAACTAAATATTTATATTTTCTCCTCTGTTTTTATCTATGTTATTAATAGGCATTGATAATGAGAATTAATGTTTTTTAAGAAAAAATAAACTTAAATAACCTCGTCCCAAGTCGTTCTGACTGTATTTACACATATCGCTAAGCTAAAGGTACTAAAAGAAAATACTATTGAAAGTGAACATTTCTTATTCATGTTGTTGAAAGGTTTCGTGTATTGAAATAGTTCTTGGTTGGTTTTTTTGATTCGTTTAGGGCTGGTGTTAAGGCTATTGATAGAACTAGATTCAAGGTTGGCTTTTGTTAATCTCTAAATGAACTAGAACAGTTCGATTGTATTGTTACTCATGTACATACACATGCTATCTTGATGGCGTTATTGCAATGGTTTCGCATCATGAGGGTATTAATAGGCATTGATTTATGACTATTAATTATTGGATGCAGCTTATAGATGTTTTTTATAAGCAGTTACCTATAAATATCTACTTATAAATAAAGAAATGAATTGTCTCTGCACTAAGTCACTTTTTACTGCACTGAGACAATTGATATAATCGGTTAATGGCCAAAAAAAGCAACCACAACGGTATCGTCTTTCAAACTTCTACTAAACACATAAGCATTATCCTGGTTGATAACGTTATGTTTTCCTGCTCCTATTGCAGGATGATTTTTTCTAAATTTAGCAATCGTTTTCCAATGTGTTAGTAAGGATTGACGATCTTTATCTAAATCCCACACCATGTCAGAGCGGGTGCCTTGATGAAAATCATCAGCATATGGACCAATTTTTCTTGCCACTTCATCGCCATAATAAACTTGGATTGCGCCAGGGGTGAGCAACAATGCATTTGCCGCATTTCTTTGCATCTGTAAAGAGTTAAAGCGACTGAAGAATAGCTCCGTATCGTGTGATGACATGTAACTGACCGGATTGAAGTCTTTGCTTTCCTGTATCGTATTGGCATAGTTTTGGTAGGTATTCTTCATTTGGCTGAAACAAGCAGCGCCTTTATCCATTTTCTTTTGCAAATCAAAATTAATCAAAGCGTCAAACCCATCATCAAAATAAGGACTACGATAAGCTGTATGGCCCCACACTTCACCCATCATAAAAAAGGGTAAACCAGATTCACCGTTATTGTTGCGCCATGTCTCTAAACTGTTAATACTTTCTAACTTCAACCTTTTCCAGACACTGGGTTCAACATGTTTAACGGTATCGATCCTAAATCCATCAATACCAAACCGTTTCACCCAATCGGTTTGCCACTCTATTAAATAATCTGACACAGTAAAATTAGCCCGTTTAGCAACACGAGTACCTGCATTATTGAGTAGCCATTCAGGTGGCGCTACCGCTTTGGTTGATTCTGTTATCATATCGGGTAATCCTGCTAAAGAGGACGAAATATCGCTGTTCCCCGGTGACTGATAACCGGGGAACGTTGCTCTTATCCAATCTTTTCCCCACCAATGTTGCCATTGCGAACTTTTATAATTAATTTGCTGGTGAAAACTATGCCAGTTTTGTTCTGACATGGGCTTCCAAGCAGACCATTGAGGTGGCCAATTTGATTGAGGTGTCACAACATCGATTTTATCTATTTGAAGATCGGCTAAGGTAGCATAACCTGCATGGTTAATTACTACATCTAGTAGTACCTTCATCCCGCGTTGATGGGCCTGTTTGACTAACTCATTTAAGTCTTCATCATTTCCAAAATTTTGGTCAATTTTAGTAAAATCTCGTGTCCAGTATCCATGGTAAGCATAAAAGGGAAAGTTACCTTTCTCTCCACCGCCAACAAACCCATGTACTTGCTCGACAATCGGAGATAACCAAATAGCGTCAGTGCCTAAACTTTGAATGTAATCTAGTTTTTGAGTGACACCTTTAAGATCACCGCCATGAAATGTGCCGACTTCATCTAAACCGTCGCTAACACGTCCATAAGATTGATCATTACTAGTATCTGCATTATTAAAACGGTCAATCATAACAAAGTAGATATTTGCATTTCTCCAATTTAATGGGGGTTTCTGTTGAACTGTGCTTGCTGTTGGCAACTTTTCAAGTAGCACTAATCCACCGCTATCAGGGGAAGGTGTGAGCGTTACCTTATTGTTTTTAACTTCGACAATATGGCCCGAATAAGCATCACGTAATTTTGTCGATTCATTGAATAGATTATCCAGATTAATAGTAACTGCGCTTCCTGAATAGACTTCACACTGCAGATTAGGAAGAGGGCGTTTAAAGGTAGTTTTTTGTGAAGTTTTAGGTTGCCGATTAATTTTTAAGGAAGGGGGGCTTTCATTAAATGTGAATGCATAATCTCCGCTAAAACGGACCCGTAAATCAAGCTCTGTTGGCTCACCACAATTTAATGCTAAAGGCTTATTAAATTTTACTTTTTGTGCATTTACTGAAGCACATTTTCCATTAACCTCAGAGATATTTATGGTGTAACTATCTTTTGAAAGCGGGACAACCAAGGGATGTTCGTCTTCAAGTGTAAACTGTCGACTATTTGTAGTGGTAGATATTGCAATATTGGCTGCGAAAACGTTCGGAGCACTGATTAATAATGTGAGAAAAAGAGTATTAAGTTTCATCATTTTACCTTCTTTTAATTACCTTATTACATCATATAAAATTGTATCTATTGACACATCAACCGTCCATCTACGCCTCAGGTTTTTAAAGTAGACCCCTATTATAAATGGTTTAAGGGTGATACTTCTGTTTATGTAAACAGGTAAACTAATAACATCTTGATCATTTAGTTATGCTGTTAATGCGTTTTATAGTTATTCAGTTAACCAGCTATTCAACAATAAAGTAACCACGAGCCATTTATGAAAAAAACTGTTTTTACTTCTCTAATCTGTAGTCTATTTTGTTCTACGTTAACAGCTTATCCTAGTACTTTAAGCTTACCTTGGTTATCACCTATGTTAGGTGACAATATTCCCGGGTGGTCTGTTGATGTATTAAATAAAAATCAGGATCTATTTGATTGTGGCGAAAAAGAAGAAGGTAAAGAGTTTTGCTCTGAAGTTGTTAATTACTATACAACGCCTGTACAGGGACATTTATGGTTAGCAAAGGGAAGTGTAAACAAAATTCAACTAAATGCGCTCTTTACCGCAAATAATTATTCCAAACTTCAACTCAATATTCGTAAGGATGGCTATGTTTTAGCTTGGGTTGAAATTGCAGGAAAACATATTGATATTATTGATCAACTTAAGAACAAACCGTTTCATATTGTTGATAGAGAAGTGATTATGTTTATGAACTCGGGCAGAATATCTTCACCTAGAAGGCTACTGTGGTACCCTGAGACACAATATCAACAAGCCAATCCAAGTCGATATGTTGAGTTTGTAAGTGATGGTGTTACGATAAATGTGAACTTTTTTAAGCTTTAAGGTCACTGACGGGCTCAAGCTATTGCTAATGATGGGTAACTATCAAACTATCAAACTATCCATCAATCAATTAATCTATCAATAGTAAGGTAGGTGGTTGCAATCAACGTCAGTAAAAATATCTGCTGGCGTTGATTTTAAACTAGAACATTATTTATTGATTAGTGAAGGTATTTTAACTCTTGGCGTAGGTAAGTTGCTGCACCTAGTAAACCTGGATTTTTGTGAGTAATAACAAAAGTAGGTATTTTCGTTAAATAGTCTTTTAAACGTCCTTTTTCTTCAAAATATTGTCTGAATTCACTGGCTTCAAAAAATTCAAGAAAACGCGGCACGATGCCACCAGCAATATAAACACCACCCGTACAGTTCAAGCTCATGGCGAGATTACCTGCAAAACTGCCCATTATTTGACAAAAGATATCCAAAGTTTGTCGTGCTATTACACATTTATGGTTTAGTGCTGCTTGGGTTATTTGTTTAGGCTCAATAAATTGAGGGTTCAGTTGCGATAAGTCACACAGACTTTGATATAAATTAACGATACCTTGCCCTGACATCACTTGCTCAGCAGAAACATGGCCAAACTTAGCTTGTAATTGAAACAAAATATCCGCTTGTTGGTGGGTGTTTGCAGTGAAGCTAACATGCCCAGCTTCACCTTCTAGACTGATCCATTTATCAGCGACTTTTATGATATGTGATACACCTAATCCAGTACCTGGCCCAAAAACAGCGGTGTTGCCATTTTCCTGAACTGTACCCGAACCAATTTTTAATTTATCTGATGGCGTTAAGAAAGGCAATGCCATAGAGATCGCGGTATAATCATTGATCACATATAAAGTGCTTAAGTTTAATTGTTCCTTAAGTGCCTTTTGTGAAAATGACCAACTTAAATTAGTCATGGTCACTTGATCATTTTCTACGGGGCAGGCAATACCGATACAAAGGTCATTAACTGCACTATGCAAGGTTGAGAAATAAGCTAACAAAGCTTGCTCTATGGAGGCAAAATCAGCGCAAACATACTCGACCAATTGGTTCAATTCACCAGTTTTAAGATCACAAACCGAAAATCTAATATTAGTGCCACCAAGATCGACTACAACAGCTGACATATTTTCTCCTAAATACTTGTTAACTTTCAACTTAAATTTACCTTTTATCTTTTACTTATAACTATTGATTGCATCAACAAAAATTGTTTGTGCACCTTCTACTTGCAGATTTTTAGCTTCTTCTAAAAGCTTTAGTGCCTTTGGAATATCTTCATTTGCAACGGCATTTTGGATTGATTTTTTATAGAAACTTTCAAGGTTAATCCCAGCAGGAATATTATCACTGGTGTTAATGATGCGTGTTGTCACAACTTGATTGCTAGTAAGCGTTAAGCTTAAATTGCCATAGGCAACATGTTTAGCAAGCGGATCATCGATAATAGGTTGTACTGTATGCTTAGCAATGGCAAAGGCTTTTGCTGGGTGCAAAACTGGCGTTGAACCTGCTAAATCTTTTGCGGTGGTAAAGACCAATAATTTTAGATTATCTCCGCTCATATCAGGCATGATATTAAACTTAGTGGTAAATTTATCGTTATCTAATAATTTTGCCGGCTCGTAGGTAAAGTCGCTGAAGGGCTTTTGGTCAATAAGGTCGCCTGCTTTATTTAGGATAACAATATTAGGTGCATAAAAAGTGTTTTTACTATCGACAAAAGTTTCAATTTCTATATCTAAAGAACCTTTATTGCCAGGCAAAGTAAAGCTGGCGATAGGGCCTGCACTTTCTCCGTTTAGCAATAATTGGTTTGACTTATCAATCGAAAATTTAATATCAGTTGGGATATCTAAGGCTGACCATGTGATCTCTGATATGTTCAATGCAACTTTATTTTCTTGAGGAACGTCGAGTGTCACTGTTTGTGTTTTTGCACAACCTACGATTAAAGTTGATAAAATAATTGGTGCTATCCATTTTTTCATGATTGATTATCCTAATTGTGAGTATCATTTCTGCCACTTTATATCTTCACTGATTAAGAGTGACCAATAATAAGTGTTTATTGTACCTGTATTTGAAAAGACGATTTGTGTTTATTCTTACCTATTATTTCATTCTATAGCTTTGTTAACATTGATTATTATTAGTTTATATTATTTTTAAATCATCCATGTCGCTGGATTTAAAATTGTATGGATAAAAATTTGGTTGGTTTAAAAATAATATCCCTTTAAAAGCTTATTTACTTGTTTTACTCATTCTACTTATTTTCAGAAGGCTAGGTTTCAAGAGTCTAGGTCTCAGGAGTTTAGATATCAAGAAGCCTTGTTTTAAGAAATCTAATTTTGATAAAAGATAATGCTCAATTAAGGAAGTAAACAACACAGTCTAGACATCGACTGTGTTGTTGATTAATAACTTAGTGGCTTACCACCAAGCTTCAGCTTGAACACCAAACTGCATAGTACTGTCGTCACGACCACCGTTAAAGGCATTAACACCGCTGTCTGCGTCTTGATTAATGTAGCTTGCATAAACACGGATTTCAGGACGTGCCCAGATGCTTGAACCTGCGGTCCATGCTTGCGCAATAGTTACTTTACTATTTTTGGTTTTATCACCGTCTGTGTCATCAATGTTATAACCTAACTCAAGGATAGTTTTATGATTCTCATCCCATTTGTAAACAGGACGAATAACCGCTGACATGGTTTTAGTTTTATCATGACCATCCCACATATCTTCACCAACGGCATAAACTAGCTGATGTAACATCTCAATATTTTCACCAAAACCAAGTACACCCCAGTTAATTACACGGTAGCCAGAAGCACCGTCATTTGCTTCAGCACCATACCAGTTACCGCTGCCGTAAAAGGCTAAAGATTTACTGTAGCCTTCAGTACCGTATTGGAATACTGTTTTATTGAAGCCATTATCTAAACCTTGTGTAAATTCAAAAGTTGTCATAACGCCATCTTGTGGATCACCAACAACATCATCAGTGTCATTGACCATCGCATAATCAAGACCAACTTCTAAGCTACCTTTTTCCCATAATGAAATCCCAGCATAACGAATATCAAATGTATTAACGTTTACTGAACCACCTTTGTTGCCACTATCGACAATATCACTACGGTCATTACGTACCCAAGCTAAAGAAAGTTTGCCTGGTCCTACTTGAATGTTTTCAACACCCGCACCTGCACCTGAAATATCCCAGTAGTAAAAATCCGTATGATGTACATCATGACGTTGGTAAAAACGCTTACCGGCCCATAACGTTGCTTCCGGTGCTGCAGAAATTAAACCTTTTGCTTGGACGTTAAACTGACGTAAAGCGAATTGCGCGTCATCTTTACATTCTACTGCATCAGCAGACCCTGAAGTGACAAGCTCACAAGAAGTACCGGTACTTTCCCAATCATTTGATCCGTTAGAGGTCATCGCAACCATTGAATCGAGATAAAATGTTTTGCCATTATCATTATAAACTTCAGACCCTAGCTGAATTTCACCATAAACATCGTCCTCATTACCTAAACGACCAATTTTATTTTTCTCGTGAGCAATTTGTTGTCCGCCATCTGCGTTCATGCCAACACCTGCACGAGCATAACCGTGAAAATCTACTGCAAATGCTGAGCTTGAAAGCAATGCGGTAGATACTGCTGCTGCGATTAAACTTATTTTTTTCATGTTATCAACTCCATTTTTAACTCGCTAATTTTAAAACGATTGGTTATTTATTATTTCTCCGTTATTCCTTTAACTTATTAGATAGACAGTAAAAAGTTTAAGCAACAACAGGGTAGTGTTTAGGAGTTTCCTCCCTTCAAAGTGACTCAACGCTGACTATGTTAGGTGAGATAAAGATGGCTGACTTCCTCCACCTTTATTTTATTTAGGGGGGGGGGGGAAGGAGTAGAGTTACGCCATTAAAATAAAAATGTAGAAGGGGTCACGTATTTAGGGAGGAGGTGGCTGAAAAAGAGTGATCAAGGTAATGTTACTGTACCATTTGAGCTTAAAATTGAGCGAAATTTGTAATCTCTTTCTAATTGTTTTACGCGACTAAATATTCATTAATGACGATAATATTGCGTTAAATCAAAACTCAATAAATTGCTAATATTAGCCCTTAAAATTAGATTGAAATTAATTCTAAAAAGAAGAGTGCACAATCGGCAAATAATGACCTGTAAGTTAACGTTGCAAGTCACTAGAGAAAGGCTTTTAATGCTTGGTTGCTGGTTGCTGGTTAGTAGTTTGTTAAGTTACTAAGTAGATACCCCTTTAGCCTTGAATGCTAAAGGGGATATAAATATAGTCTGTGATAGCATCAAATTAACATTAAATATGATTTTCCTTCTAAGATTAGATGTAATTTGTCTGCTTCAATTTCAAACTGCTGCTCAGTCAATATATCTTGCATTGCACGATGCCATTGAAAGTCGATACAGATGTCTGCATCGGATTTGTTTATGACAACGATCCCTTTATCGCCTCGTGCAAAAACCAACAGATCTTGGTTAGATAAAATAGGGATCATTGGTTCTCCATGGACATAATTATGAAATTTAATCATCTGTTGCATGCGTTTATTTTTCCAAGCGTTAACCCAACGTGGTTGTTGATTTTTACCTTCGATACCGCTGGTATTTAAATCCGCATATATTAATGGCACACCACCATCCCTACCTAATATATATGCATAAGCTAAGTATTCATTTTGTTCTGATAAAATCAAATCTTTAAAGCTATCGTTATTGGGAATATCATGGGTGATCACAAAGGTAATCGCTCTAAAGTTTACTAACGCCTGCCCAAAACAATAAGGGTCGATCAGTGATTCTATATTGCCATTTTCCTGAAACACGTCAAAAATAGTGTTAAATAATGGAAAGTCGTAGGACCCTAAGCTTGTTTTTTCAAGATAGGGTTGCAGAAATAACTCATACTCTTCTTCCGTCGCACCACCATCGGTTATTATTTCACCAAATACATGCATATTTTCAGTGATATCTTTACTCCAAACGCGTTGCAAGTGTTCGAGTGTCATGTGTTTTGCTGCATCGATTCTAAAGCCTTTTACGCCTAGCCTTTTAAGTGCTTTTAAGTATGACTGTTGTTGTGTTATCACATAGTCACATACTTTTAGCGTGGGTAATCCAGGGTCTTCTGCGCCGCCTGTTATTCTTCCATTTTGCACTTCCCAGCAATTTTTCCAGTCTTTAATACCAAAGCCATCAACAAAGTGTGTGCTGTTAAACAAGGGGTTACTTAAATCACCAAAAAGAAGCAAAGATTGATAGTAATATTTATTATCAGCATAGTGTTGAAGATCTTCCTGACTTGGGTACTGAAGATCAGTCCGTAGATAGGCTTCATTGGCCATATGATTAAATACAATATCGGCATAAATATGAAGATCATATTTAGCGAGTTGTTTTATCATATTAGAGAAATCGAGGGTATTACCAAGCTGATTATCAATGATACGATAATCCTGTGGTTGGTAGCGTTGCCACCATTCTGTGCCATTTTTATGTTTAAAAGATTTTAGTGGTGGTGAGACTAATACTGAGTGATAACCCATTTGGCTGATTATTTTTGCTTGCTTAGCAACCTCTGCGTATGACCAATCAAAGGCATGTAAAATTACATTTTCATTACCAAGTTGGTTACTTTCAATATTTACCCGTTTTGAACTGTCTTGATTCTTCAATACTTCGGACGTTGATATATCCAGTTCAATAGTGTGCATGTTAGATTGATACATCATTTTAGTTCTCCTTGGCTATTGCAGCTTGTTGCAATAAACCTAAATAAAATTCAACCCTACCTAAACTCAATCACTTAATTTTATTGTTTTTATATAAACGAAAAAGTTTAATGTAGTTTATTTTTACTCCCGTTCATCATAATTAATTTTCAGAGCAACAGTACATTTATTTTCTATTAGAATATGTCTCATTATAAACGCTGAATAATGGAAGCAATCCACCCGATATCTATATTAGTAGGTTGAATCGGCGGGCGTAGAAGTAGAAGTAGTAAGGTGTTATTACATTTTTATCTGATATCTGAGCTTATTTTAGCCTGTGAAAAGGTACGTGATTATTAACCCCTCATTAAAGTGGTCTACGCTTAAAATTTTTATTATCAATACTTTATAGCCTACCCATATAGGCTATAAAGTATTATTGTTTACTCCAGTTGATCTAAACTACTAGTTTCTGATCTAAGCGGTCATTTTTTAATAAAAACTTAAATCTTTAATTGAAATAGTGTGTTTTCTACTTTTGTTGTACAGCAAGTCCCAGCCCTTGAGATTCTCCTTGTGATTTAATAAAAACCGCAGTCGATAAGGCTGGAACAGTAAATGTACCTTCCGCAAATGATGCACTACTGTCGACTAATCTCGGGTGTAATGTAAAGCCATTAGCGTCTGAAACGGGAAACACTTGTTGTTCATTAGTCGCATTAATAATAGTCACGATGGCGTCTATCTTAGGGTCTAAATCTATACCTGCTGTTGCCCCATCATCAATACTCATTACGATTAATCCTGTTATTGAATCTGCACCTGTATTGTGGAAATCAACGCGTGCTTGTATTTCTGCTTCAGTGGACAAGCTAAATAAAGGGGAACTAGTACGAATTTTTAAAAGTTCTTTAAATCGTGTATCGGTCCACTCAATATCCGCAGTTGTAGGTTGAGCCTGTGGATCTTCAATAATTGTTTGGATTAACGGCCAGTTATCACCATCTTTATCTTGTCTTGGTAAACCCACATTCCAATTATTATTGCTCATATCAAAATTGACTGTATTAAACCAGTCACCTGAATCATAACTATCGCGTTGCATTGATTTTGAGCGCAATAATTCAGATCCCATATGTAAAAACGGAATGCCTTGCCCCAACACGTTGATACTGAGTGATAATATTTGCATTTGTGCTCGTTGCTCAGAAGTTATCTGTGACGCTACTTTGTACATATTATTATCCCAAAGTGTTTGGTTATCATGCTTTGAAACATAGGATATGTTCTCTTGCGGATCTAAGGTATAACCCGCTTGCTGACCGTTGTAATCGATTTCTTTACCTTTTTTAACTACCCCTGTCTGATCTATCAATTTAAAGTTAGCTAGGTTGCCTGCCATGCCTAAGCGGATTATATCTCCATCTTTTCTTAACTTGAGTGAAGCTGCAGTAATATCTTCCTGAAGTTCGTTCCATAATCCTGCTGTGGCAAATCCTTGGTTTTTACGTAGATCACTACCGCCATCGAAGGGGCCTCCACCTCTAACTGCATCACGTAAGCGGTCTGAAAATGTTCCAATACCAGTACCGGCCATATTTAATTGTGTGGCTTGTATAAATAAAGCATCATTAGCTACCTCTCCAAAGTTCCAACCCTCCCCATAAAAGTAATTATCTTCATCAACGGCTTGAACAGCATTAAGTGCATCAATCATTAACTGCTTTGGTTGATGTCCCATTAAGTCGAAACGGAAACCATCAATGTTATAGTGAGTTGCCCAAGTAACTAATGAATCAGTCATTAATTTACCCATCATGATATGTTCTGTTGCTGTATTTGAACAACAGGTCGAGGTCTCAATTCCGCCTGCTGCATTAAGGCGTTGGTAATAGCCTGGTACTATTTTATCCAATACAGATTTATCATTAGTACCTGCTGAGTTGGTATGATTGTAAACGACATCCATCACTACTCGATAACCCATCTCATGTAGTTTCATAATCAACATGCGGTATTCTTCGACTCGTGTAATGCCGTTTGCATTCGTTGCATAACTGCCTTCAGGTGTTGTGTAATGAAAAGGATCATAACCCCAGTTAAAGCTGTCATAAGCCCTTAAGTCGTTGAGTAAAGCTTGGGCTGCCCCTGTTGAAGAATCATAACCTGCGAGTACATCACGTATTATTGAGCCGTTCACTCCTTGATCACAAATCGCTGCAGAGTCATTTATTCCACATAATTTAGCGACCGTGTCATCTAACTGAACTTGCTGTTCAGGATCTTCATTGACCGTGGCAATATCAAACATATTCATCAGATGAATTACATTCATTCCATTATCAGCTAGTGATACTAATTGTTTATAACTCGCTCTATCTGACTCTGTAATGGCAGTGTATTTACCGTCTAATGCATCTGAGCCTCCATCATTAACTGCAGAGGTTAAATCTCGAAGGTGTGTTTCATAAATAAGTAATTGTTCTGGCTCTGTAACAGATGTAATAGATTGAGTATCCCAACCGCTAGGTTTGGCTTGGTTTTCTAAATCAATTACCTGCGAATAGTGACTGTTAGCTGATAAACTTAGAGAGTATGGATCTGTGACTTGTAATGTTTCAACGCTATTTAACGCGGAATGATAAACACTGACTTGATAACGATAATACAGGCCAAGGGTATTGGGGATGTCATCAGTAGCCCATGTGCCATTTGCTTTTCGTGCCATCGTGATAGCTTGACCGACTTGTACAAAATTTTGATCATAAAGGTAAAGAGATACTTTCTTTGCTGTTGGGGCCCATAGTTTAAATGTTGTACTATCACCATTGACGATGGCGCCTAATTGTTCTGTCTGCGCACCAGTATCGCCCGTGGCATAAATTGTATCCAATGCAGGTGCAAGTTGTACGCCTGTGACTTCAAGGATTGTACCTTTGGCATTTTTAGCAACGAGCACTAATTGGCCTGACACTAATGTGTCAATGGGTAAGGTTAATTCAGCTGGAATAGTAAATTCAAAGGCACGGTAATTGTTATAGCGTTTACTTGTATTAGAAGGTAGGTGCGAAGTTTCTGTTAGTGTCATGGCGATGGTTGATGACTGTATTTCACCACTCGCATTGTCGATTGTAAATCCACCATCGGCGAGGTAATGAAGCTCATAAGAGGCGGCATCACCCACTTGCCATGCGATAGTATTAGCATTAATTAATGCGCCTTTTAGATCTTCTAACTTTACGGTAATAGCATCGTTGGGATTATCTAGAATTGTTGTAAAATCCGCGCTTACAAAGCCTTGACGATCTGCAATAGTGGCAAAGGATAATTTTAGGTCAGCTGACTGACTGCCATTTGCTCTGACAATGAAATTAACGCAATCTTGAGCGGTTTGTTTTGATAATGGCAGGACCCAATAGACACCGTTTTCATCTTCACCAGTTGCAGCAACACCTTGATCCCAAACTTCAAACCCTTGAATACTCTCTCCATCTAAGGCACTACAAGCCTCATTATTCCAGACATGTAACGTGGAGTCTAAGCGGTTTTCTGAATCCGACATGAGATAGATCACCGCCTCATTTTCCTTTGCTTTAATCGCATTTGTAGGCGTTTGATCAATTGGATCTTTTTCAATAGGTATTTTATCAGTGGAGTTACTACTCTCGATACATGCTGTCAGTGTTGAAGCTATTAATAAAGGCATGGTATAGCGTGCTAACGTACTGAGTTTAAATTTCATATAGATGTCCCATTGGTATAAATAAATATTGAATGAAGTGCTGATCACGGCTTATTGCAGATCCTAAAGAAAGCGCTACTTAGTTCCTTTAGTGAAGTGGTTCTAGTCATAAGCACTATTACTTCATCTTCCTTGTATCAAGCATTATGTTATTGGGATTTTAATTGGCAGACCTCCTCCATTGTCATCTAATATTGAGGAGGTGTAGAAGGGGTGATAAATAGTGCTGTAAATTTAAAATGTAGTTTGTGTCACTTATTGAAGGCTTAGGAACAAGTAAATATGTGAGCTTTACTATTTTTTAGACACTTAAGTAATCGAACATTTATTAATATTGACAGGGTAGGTGGGACACAGTGAACAAAAAGGCGAAGGTTATTTGTATATAAGTAGTTACATAGAATTATTTACAGGGGGCCTACTGACAATCTATTCATATAGTTAATAGAATTAGTAACGGAATGACTTTCCGTTACTAATTTAACGCCTTATCAACCTAAAGAAAGCAATCATTTAGAGCATGATTTAGTATCTTAAACGGTGATGGCTATAGTTATACTTTACTGCGCTTTTTTATCCAGTTGAATATTGTAGATTGCAAAACCTAGCTCGTCTTGATTTGCTCTTTTACTTAATGAACGTTGAGCATAGGTTTTGATGAAGTGATCAGCCATTGTACTGTCTTGAGTTTCAAATCGAATATCAAGTTTTGTAGGCGTTATTATATCAACAAAATCCCAGTTATTATCAGCTGATGGATTAACCGCACCCTGAGTATTTGTTTGTGAAGTGATATAAGCGGCAAGTACATCGCGGTTGGTATCGGGCTGTTCCATTACAACATAGTTAGCACCCGTACCAGCAAATTTCCCACCAAAGGCTCTGTAGTTATTAGTCGCGACAATGAACTGTTGTTGTTCTAATTGCTCGCCTGTGATCTTTTGGCCTTGCTGATCGGTGTAAGTTAGCCCAACTATTCGCTCTGCCGTTGGGTTAATCACTGCACAATTACTGTCAAATTTACTGGCTTGGGTGACATCTATTTTATAGGTGACACCATCTATTACGTCGAAATTATAGGTGCGGTGATCTTTCCAGTTAATTAAATATTGCGGGGCACTACTGTGCTTGTCGATTTGATTAAATTGATTGGCGCTACATTCTAGCCAGTCTTTTAATTCAGCCCCTGTAACTTTAAGTGCTACCACGGTATTAGGGTACAAGTATAAATCTGCCGCATTTTTATAGGTCAGCGCTCCCTTTGGCACTTGCACATAAGCGTCTCCATCTGAAGCCGCGCTGTGACGACCACCGGCTTTGAATGGTGCAGCCGCAGATAATATAGGTAAACCTTTAAGCGAACTGTTATCTGAGGCTGCGACTTGATCCTTAACATATTGTAGTTGCGCATTTGATACAATTTGTACTGTTGGATCGTCTTGCACTAAGGTTAGGAAACTATACATATCACTGGTAGCTTTACCAATCGGAGCATTAACAAAGGCTAAAGTACCTTTATGTTCAGCGGCAACGGCATCATGGATAGTTTTATCCGCAGCTACAACTGCTACTTTAGTACCTGTTTCATTGCGTTTATAGATTTGACGTGATTCTGATTTAGCACTTTTAATTGACCATGTTTGATGACTGTACTGTAGTTCGAAATCAATCACGCCTAAGTTATCACCCCATCGACCAGGCATTACCGCAGGTATGCCATTAATGAGGCCTTTGGCAATGTCTACGTTAGGTAAATTAGAAAATTGTTGGCTTGGAAATACAGAATGACTATGCCCAAACATAATCGCATCAATACCCTTTACTGTGGTTAATGCGTAGGTTGCATTTTCAGCATGAATATCACTTGGATTTTCGCTGGAGCCTATACCTGAGTGAGGAATGGCGACAATAATATCTGCACCTTGTGCTTTCATTTCAGGAATGAACTTTTGAGCCGATTCGACGATCCCTTTAACCGTGACTTTACCTTCAAGATTTTGTTTATCCCATTGTAATATTTGAGGAGGAACAAAGCCGATGTAACCGATGTTAATGGTTCTTTGAATACCTTGATTATCGATAATAGGTGTTTTTTTGATGATGAAAGGGGTAAAAAGGTTCTCACCTGTTTTTTTACCCTCCCAACAATCGGATTCACAGTAAACGTTAGCATTAATGTAAGGGAAATTTGCTTTGTTAATTGCTTTGTTTAGAAAGTTGAGACCGTAGTTAAACTCATGATTACCAATATTACCGACCTCGTAATTTAATAAATTCATTGCTTTGTGAGTCGGGTGGGTGAAGAACTCATTACCCTTTTTAAATTCACTGGCAATATAATCTCCCATCGGGCTGCCTTGTAAAAGGTCTCCATTATCTACCAACAAGGTATTTTCAGATTCTGCACGTGCGGCTTTGATCAGACTTGCCGTACGAGCTAAACCAATGGTGATGTCTTGTTTGGTTTGATAGTAATCATAATCCATGACATTGGCATGGATATCGGATGTTTCCAGTACACGTAATTGTGCCGAATAGGTACTATCTAAAGACTGACACCCTGATATTGCGAGTGTTGATGAAATCATTACGGCGAGAAATGTTTTATTCAAAGTATATTCCTTTTTATTGAAAATAAGGGCCTGTTACTAAACGGTTATTCGTTCGTAGAAAGTGGAAGAATGGTACATTTTCTTTGCTTAAGCAGTTATTGATGACAGCTATCGGTCACTGGTGATTGTTAACTAGTATATAAAGATAAAACGTGAGGAAGTTTATAATAATGAATTTTACTATTTCTTTAATCATAATGAATAACAAAATATGTGGGAGATATTTTTCAGCTAGCCGTCTGTTGACTAGATAAATTAGGAGATACATTTAGTCGTGTTGTTTTGAGTAGGTGTTAATGTACAACCAATGTTGTTAAATCAATTTTAAATTTAACTGATGATTAGTAATACAAAAGAGTAAGTTTTCATTTTTATTAGATAACAGTTGTATCAGCTGTAGAGTCAATTTGCAGGTTTTTATATTGTATATTACTCATTATTGAGTGTGAGATGTTATCTATATTCAAGTCATAAATTTATTATAATTAATACATTTTTATTGACCTCAATGATCTATTTTCAAGTGAATATTTTAAAAAAAACTGTCTTTTATATTAAGCAAAATGCTTTGTTTGTTGAGTTTTTGTGAGGTGGGCATCTAACTTCTTTACCCTTTGAATCTCTAAATTGAGATCTAGTTAAGACTTTATAACAAACATCAATGCTGTGTATAAAATCTTACGGTACGCTAGTAGTTGAAAAATAAAATCCAATAGACAGGTTAACTTTAAGCATGGCAGAGTATTCTCACCTCCAGGTTTAAAAGTATTATTTAATTATTAAATGGCAAGGAAATAAGGGATACAATGAAAAACGGAAAATTGAGTTTTGTACTAAGTACTTCTATTGCTATCGCGTTGTCTGGCTGTGCGACAACTGATAACGCACCGATGGGGCCAATAAACCTTGCTGGTTCACAAGCACCACTATCGGTAGTGACAACTGAATCAAGCGTGCATGATGGGAACGGTCCAGATCGTTTAATTGATGGTGATATTTCAACGCGTTGGTCCGCAAGTGGTGATAACTCTTACGCTACTTTGGACTACGGTCAAGTTGCTGAGTTTGATGCTGTACGTATTGCTTTCTCTAAAGGGCACCAACGTTCTAGTAATTTCGATATATTAGTAAGTGAAGATGGCAAAACATGGACAACTGTTCTTGAAGGTATGAAGTCATCAGGTAAAGTAACGTCCATTGAACGTTTTCCATTTACTGCAGTTAAAGCACGTTATATTAAATACGTAGGTCACGGTAATTCTAAAAACATGTGGAACAGTGTTACTGAGTTTTATGCAGTTAATTGTGCGGTTAATACTTGTCTTCCAAATGAATTTGTTACTGCTGATGTGATTGCAGCAAATGCAGCAGAAAATAAAATTTTAGATAAAGCAGCAAAAGTTAAAAAAGCAAAAGAAAAAGCAAAAATGAAAGCATTGCGATTAGGCGACTTTGGAACCCATGTTCCTCTAAAATGTGATTCAGCTGTTTCTGATTGTAGTAAAAAAACCTGGTGGGATGTGCCATTAAAATCACCAACAATACCAGTGGTTCCATTAGCAGGTAACAAACCTGGTGAAAACTTTGATTTAACAACATGGTACTTATCACAACCCTTTGACCATGATAAAGATGGTAAGCCAGATAATGTTGATGAATGGTATTTAAACCAAGGTTATGAACAACCAGAATTATTTTATACCGCTGATGATGGTGGTTTAGTCATTAAAACTTTCGTCAAAGGTACTCGCACCTCTAAAAATACTAAATATACGCGTACTGAAATGCGTGAAATGCTACGTCGTGGAGATAAATCTATCTCTACTAAAGGTGTTAACAAAAATAACTGGGTATTCGGAAGTGCTCCTGAAGCGGATTTAAAAGCTGCTGGTGGTGTTGATGGCGTTATGGATGTGACATTAAAAGTTGATCATACTACTTCAACAGGCGAATTAGGTCAGGTTGGTCGTTTCATTATAGGCCAAATCCATGATCAAGATGATGAGCCAATCCGCCTTTACTACCGTAAATTACCGAATAGAGAGACTGGTTCAGTTTACTTTGCACATGAAAACACACTCGAAGGATCAGATAACTACTTTAGTTTAGTAGGTGACTTAAGTGGTGAAGTAGATGATGGTATTGCGTTGGGTGAAGTATTCTCTTACCAAATTAAAGTAGAAGGCAATACAATGACTGTTACGGTTAAGCGTGATGGAAAAGATGATGCCGTTCAAGTTGTTGATATGAGTAAAAGTGGTTATGACCAAGGTGGTCGTTACATGTACTTCAAAGTGGGCGCATATAATCAAAATAATACCGGTGACCCAGAGGATTATGTACAAGCAACTTTCTACAAAATCAAAACATCTCATGATCAATACAAAAAATAACCATCTATAGTTGATAGCGATCAATTATTGATTGCCTATCAGTTATTGATTGTTTACCTACTATTGAATAGAAAGCCAGCATCTTTGCTGGCTTTCTCTTTTAAATTGCTTTGGACCTGTAGCGATATTTCAAATGCTAGCGTTAACCCCTCATAGAGGCTTTAATTGTTTAGCTCTTCAAATAAACTGCTATTACGAAGTAATACCAATAGTGATAAATGGTTTATCACTATTGTCGCTTAAAATGTATCGCTTGTGCATTAGCATTTTTGCAAAAAGGGCAATAATGCAGGGCCGTTTATATTTTAAATCGTTTCAGATTTTACCCCTACCTTTGCTCTCATATTTAGTTGTATTGTGAAAACAGCAGTATTCGTCCTCTAGGCTCAGCAGTTTAATTGTATCTATTGATTCAAATAGAGCATTAAAAGTGCTGTAATAGCATTTCTTTAAATTAATTTATTAAATTCATTCTGAAATGGTCGTACGCAAATGGTAAAAGGTAAGTTTGTTACAGGTAATATTTTTAATCATATTCTTGTTATGTCATCCACTAATGCCATTGGATTAACTGCATTATTTTTGGTTGATTTAGCAGACCTTTTCTTTATCAGTTTGTTAGGTGAAACGGAATTAGCTGCAGCGGTCGGTTATGCTGGCACGATTGCATTTTTCACTACTTCTATCAGTATTGGTTTATCAATTGCAATGACTGCTTTGGTTTCAAAAGCCATCGGGCAGCAGGATCGAGAGAAAGCACGGCGATTAGTCATTAACATACTCGTCACAGGGTTCATCATCAGTTCAATAGTGGCTGCTGTAACTTGGTACTTCACGCCAGAATTAGTGAGTTTAATTGGAGCTAAAGGCGAAACACATCAATTAGCAGTTGAATATTTACGTATATTATTACCCTCGTTGCCTATTTTATGTTTGGGAATGAATGCAGGTGCTGCTTTACGTTCGGTAGGTGATGCTAAACTTGCAATGTATACAACGTTAGCTGGCGGAGGTGTTAATGCATTGTTAGATCCGTTGTTTATATTTACCTTTGGTTTGGGCTTACACGGTGCCGCTATTGCTTCAGTTATTGCTCGTTTTGCTGTTGCTTTGGTTGCTATTTATGGGGTCAGTAAAGTACATAAACTAATGGGGACACTTAATGTTAAGCATTGGTTAGCGGATCAAAAAGAAATTTTTAATGTTGCCATTCCGGCAATGAGTACCAATATCGCCACGCCTATTGGTAATGCTTATGTCACGATGATGATCGCTGGATTTGGAGACGGGTTTGTTGCTGGGTGGGCCGTAATAGGGCGTTTATTACCGGTAGCATTTGGAATGATCTTTGCCATCTCCGGTGCTGTTGGCCCGATTATTGGACAAAATTTTGGAGCCTTGCTATATGATAGAGTTCGACTAACTAGCAAACGAGCTATCGAGTTTACTGCTGCATACGTAATTATTGTCGCCTTGATTCTTTTCCTTATACAAAATCAGATAATCTCTATCTTTGGCGCTCAGAGCGATGCCGAAGAGATGATTCGTTTCTATTGTACATGGCTGTCTATTGTGTTTGTTTTTAACGGTCTAATCTTTATTGCTAATGCAACATTTAATAATTTAGGTTTCCCTACTACATCGACAATGATGAATATAGGCAAGGCAACAATAGGCACAATTCCGTTTGTCTATTTTGGAGGAGAATGGTTTGGTGCACTAGGTGTTGTTGCAGGGCAAGCTGTCGGGTCTATATTGTTCGGTTTAATTGCATGGTGTTGGTCTTTACGTATATTAAATAAATTAGGTAATGATCCTAAAATGCAATGCGAGGAAGATGTGAGTCTTAATTCTGTTCTACCTTTAACTCCATTTTCTTCTAGCCGTATTTACCTGTGTTCCGATACCGATGAGTGCCTAACTGAACAGCAATTAAAGGATATCGAAGTTATTGAGGGGAAAGAAACAACTAAAATCTGATTATGTTAGTTTTGTAAAAACACGATGCTTTAAAAATAATATTCATCGCCAGGATCAACGATGAATATTAATGGTCAATAATTTCTTTATAAGTTGGTTGTAGTGGTACAGGCATCAAAAATGACACCAAGCTTTTAAACTATTTTAAAAGGCTACTATTTCAAAAGGCTACTAAGGTTGATTGTTTGATCATAAGATTTAGTAAATAACGGTGAACTAATTTCAAAGTGTAACGGTAAATTTGGATTCGTTAGCATAGAAAATACATTACTAAACATATCACTCGGTTTAATGCTTAGAGGTAATTGTAAGCTGCTTTTGCCAGTACTGATTTTTTGACTTGTCAGTGCGCCCTTAAACAAATCATTGCCCTTTGAGGACACTGAATATGTTAGGTCGTCAAGTGGTAAATTGAAATCATTTTGGTTGTCTACATCAACACTTAAAACGATGTCTAGTTGCGAAAAGCTAGCATTAACTACTTTCATATCTGCGATAGTTACTTCTGGTATATATAAAGTCGCAGATTTTTCAAATGGTATCGCTAGACCGATTGTATTTACATTCCCTTTTACTTGGTAATCTAATTTTCTATTCTTAAATAATAACTGCTGTAAGGATGTTAGCGTTTCTTGAGTCAGTGCAATCGACAGGCTGACATCTTGATTGCCATTTGCAGGTAAAGTTCCTATCTTATCAGTTTCACCATTCAACATTTTTTCATTATTCAGCGAAAGTTCATAGCTAATCGAATTGACAGGAATAGGATAACCATTCTCGTTAGTAATATTAAATGTAGGGTTCAGTTCAATACGATCCATTGATACTTGACCTAGTGCAATTGATTTGTAACTCACTTGTGGCTGCTTAAAAAGACCTTCTGTTAATGTTGAACATCCAGATACTAAGGTTATCATGGCAACAACCATTAAATTTTTAATCATAATTTTTCCTGTTAATTTAAGTGATAGTAAAGCAGTGTTTACAACTTGTTATTGAATAGTGC
The DNA here is from genome assembly GCF_014163575.1 of Psychromonas sp. SR45-3. NCBI lineage: Bacteria > Pseudomonadati > Pseudomonadota > Gammaproteobacteria > Alteromonadales > Psychromonadaceae > Psychromonas > Psychromonas sp. SR45-3. Next base: position 92,218 of record NZ_JACJDP010000005.1, on the reverse strand, counting down.
TGTGTTGAACTCCCAACTCATGAGTTACAACTTGTCATTTATGGTTCATTTATAGTTTTCTATGTTTATTATAACAGAATCAATACTTAGTTCTTGGAATTGACATCAGTACAAGATAAAAAGCACTAAATGAATTAAACAGATAAAACGCCCAAACCTGGTTGTAAACTCGTTATAAAAAACAGCAATTTTCTCATTACTTATACAAAATTTTGTTTATTTAAGTGAATTACACAATTACACAATTACACAATTACAAAAAAACTATTCTGGTCAAGCTTTGTCGGTATAAATATAGGTTGTTGCAAATAAACCAGAAGGTCAACAGGGCTTATTCATGTATAAAAATAAAACCCCATTGGAATCACTCCTGTATTCACGATAAGTTTGTTTTTAATCAATGATGTGCTACTTAGTTAATTGATTAAAAAGCTATTTTTGTTACTGTTGGCTAAATATAAACGATTATAATTTACAACTTTCAGGAGGTCGTCATGGAGTACAATAGCTTTATCATTGCAAGAGCGTTGCATATTGTTGCAATTGTGATGTGGATTGGTGGTGTTGCATTTGTTACTACGGTTTTGATTCCCTCTATTCGTAGTGCAAAGTCTATTGATAATAAATTACATCTATTTGAAATGCTTGAGGGAAAGTTTGGTTTTCAAGCTAAATTAACAACTGTTATAACAGGTGTTTCCGGTTTTTACATGCTAGATGTTATGAATGCATGGGCAACAATGAACTGGTGGATTCATATTATGATTTTTGTTTGGTTTATTTTTACCTTAGTCTTATTTATTTTGGAGCCACTCATTTTGCATCGGTGGTTTCATCAACAAGCTGAAAAGAATATTGAAAAAGCATTCTTCTATTTGCAATGGATGCATACTATATTGCTTTCAATTAGTTTAATTGCAGTTTTTTGTGGTGTAGCTGGCGCACATGGTTTCTTTTTTTAGTGTTAAGTAATGACACATTTGTTTTGTAGTATAGTAAATATTCAGGCGCGCATTTGTAGCTGATAGAGTGCCAGTTTGTGAGCAAATATTGAATCAGCAATGAATTAATTTAAAGTTAATATTGCTTAATCATTGTCGTTATTATCAGACTATTAACCATTAAGGAACGATGTTTAAGGCGTACTTATCTAAACCTGTTCATAACTATAATAGCCATAGTAGGCAGGCTATTATAGTTATGTATTAGCGGCATAGCAGTTTTTTAAATATGCTTGATATGATAGAGGCAAAACTAACGGTTTCAGCATTTGATGCACTTTCTGCACTTTCAGCTTTAATAGCGGCTTTATTATCTGGAATAGATTGTAACAATCTTGCTAAGCTGGCATCGTCAAAGACGAACCCATCACTGTCATTATCTTGCGCATCATATTTATCAATTAATAAATCCAGTATATTGATAATAGTACTCGTTTTATTGAGTGAGCCGATATTATCGAAAACTGCACCATTACCTAACGCCACAGTCCTCCTATGGGCACGGAATTCAGTTCTTTGCTGACTGAGTTCTTTCCAACTTAATTGATTAACGGAGGTGAGTATTTTATGGTCATTGCGCCAATATATTGCGTCTTTACCAATGATTAAACCTCTATGAAACTGAGTAAATGAGGTGCGCATTGCGGCTAATATATATTCTTGGTCAGGAATATCTAATATGGCACGTGCATAATGCTCGATTTCTTGTGGCACAAGAGGATTCATATTAAAATTATTTTCACCATGATAATAGGTCAAAATATTTAGCACTTCATCCAACATGTTCATTTGTAACTCCTTGATCAAATTAAGATGCCTATCTTACCTAGGTTTAACCAGTATAAACAGACTAAAAATAGACTTCACTTCTCGTTTTTACTATCTTTTGTATGACAAATGTAAGTGCCCGTTTTTGGCCATCTATTTTACTTATTAAAATTGATAACAATTTAATAAATTATTGGGTTGACTGATATCAACCAATAGATAGTAGAAGCATTACTGAGGGTTAATTGAGTGTAACTAATCTAGATTTCAACCTATTTTTATGCGCTAGTTTAGTGTAGAATTTCGCTTTTATTTTTTGAATAACTAACAATAAAAATATCACAATTTAAAGCGTTATTATTTGATGCTTTCTTATCCTTTTTCTTCTATAACAAGTAATGAAATAACCTCTATGAAAAAAATAACGATAGCAACGCACAATGGTAACTTTCATGCAGACGATGTTTTCAGTATCGCTGCCCTTAAATTTATCTTTCCAACTTTTGAACTGGTAAGAACACGTAACTTAGATGTTATTCAAGAGGCTGATTTAGTCATTGATGTGGGTGGTGAATATGATCCGGAAGTGGGGCGCTTTGATCATCACCAGCGTGGTGGAGCCGGTGAGCGTGAAAATGGTATTCCTTATTCATCATTTGGCTTAATTTGGAAAAAGTATGGGCTAACGATTTGTAATAATGATCAAGATGTTGCGAATTCAGTAGACGCAGGTCTAGTTTCTACTATTGATGCAATAGATTGTGGGCATGTAGAAGGGGTTGCTCAAGGTATTAGTCTAAGTCAAACGATTTCGATGTTTAACCCTACCTGGCAAGAAAACGGTGATTTTGATAGTTGTTTTGACCAAGCGGTTGAGTTTGCTCACATCGTCCTATCTCGTTTTATTGCCTCTGCTAATGGTGGAATAAGTGCTAAAGCTATTGTAGCGAAAGCGATTACAGAAGCAGAAGATCCTCGCCTTATTGTATTGCAACAATATACACCATGGAAAAGAACGGTGCTGACTTTGTCTAAAGAAGCATTATTTATGGTTTACCCATCTCAGTCAGGGCATTGGAGAATTCAAACTGTTCCAGTTGAACTTGGTTCTTTTGAAGATAGGAAGTCGTTACCTAAATCATGGGCTGGGTTATCAGATGCAGCGCTACAAAAGGAAACAGGCCTTGCTGACGCAATGTTTTGTCATAACGGATTATTTATTGCTGGTTCTGAGTCTTTTGAAAGCACCATGAAAATGGCATCAATGGCACTTTCTGAATAATATTTTGAGTTAAAAGTTAACAAGCAGAGTGTTTTACTCGTTTGTTAACTGATTATTTAATATATCTACCGTTTAACACCACGTTTAACTATTTTACTCAACCTGACTTTTCTAATCGCCGTTCCTTCAATGAGCCAAATATATATGCGCATCATGAAAGGTGAATTTGTTGCTCCAAGGCGGAAAATTGATCTGTATTAATTTATTTTACTGCATATTTGATTGGTTAATTTTAATCTAAAAATAAATGAAATATTAACATGTTGATTTTACGATAAATAAAATAAAAGTTAAAATTATTTGCCTATTCCTTTGGTATTATTTTTTTTATGTTCTATATTTTCTGGGCGGTAAAGATTTACCGAATACTTATAAACTTTTCTCATTTAGATGTTTACATATTGTAGCTAGAAAAAGGCAAACTAAGGGAAACTTTAGGACGCAAAACCACCGGCCTGTTGACAATTAATTGTCTATGGTAGCGGGGTTACCGAGGCGGTAAATATTATCCCTCCACTTTTCAAACAAATAATACAATGTCACTGGACGCTAAATGATCACTTTTGTGGAGGCAAAAATGAATCAGCACCTTTTTAGCGTAAAAAAATCATCTCTTGTTTTATTTTCACTTTTAGCAGGTAGTTCAATCGCTTCTGCTGAAAACCTAAAAATAAATTGGACCGATAACTCTACTAATGAAGATGGCTTCATTATTGAAAAAAGACTTCAAGAAAACAATCTATTTGAGATTGTTTCTACTCTTCCAGCTAACGCTAGCAATTTTACAGATTCAAACGTTATTGTTAATCAAACATACTGTTACCGTATTGCTGCATTTAACCAAGCAGGACAAAGTACTTCTGATGAGTCATGTTTAGAAGTTTATGAAGTTGCAAGTTCAGAAACGCCAGTAGAACCAACTACTCCAGCAGATACTTCAACTCCAACTGAAACTGAGACTCCAACAGATGCAGGCATAATTTACACTGCGACTGATATTGCTATCTCACATGAATTTACAAGCAAACCAAGTGTCATTGAAGTGGGTGAAAAAGAGTTGTACTCATTTAGAAGTGAAGCCGCTTATAACGAAGAATTTAGCGACGATAGCATTGCAAATAGTCAATTTTCAGTTAGCGAAGGAAAAGTTGGTTATTATGACCGTAACTACTTTAGTTTCCAACAAAATGGAACTGAATTGACTAATGGTTATGCGTTAATGAAATTTAATACAGGCAATAAATTATCATTTGATTTAGTAGGAAATGGCCAAGAACAAAATGCGACCTTGTATATGCAAGCAGGTGTATGGAGCAGAGATACGTCAAGTGTGATTGTCACTGTTGGTAATGAAGTAGAAACGATTACTATACCAAGAGGCTTCGCTTGGCAGTACTTCTCAGTATCTATTGCATATGACGGATCTACACCCGTTACCATTACTACAGATAGTGACCAAGGTGGTTATAGTTCAGTAATGTTTGCTGGTATTGTATTAAACAATGCAATAACAGCTGAAGTGGAAGTTGAAGCTGTAGAGGCTGTAAAATATGCAGCGCTTCTATCTGTTGATACAAACGCAGGCTATACAGTTGATGTTGCAGATGCAGAGTTTATGAAACATGATATGCAGTCTGGAAATCATGACTTTACAGATGCGCAAGTTGAGTCAATCTCATTTTCTGGTAAAACTTATGATGTAGCGAAACGTTATAACTTTACCGACCAGAATGGTAATAGTTTTATTGGCTATAAAGGTATGAGCTGGAAAGAAGAGAATGGTGTGACACTTAAACTTAAAAGTGGTGAGTCTCAAGTTAATGTAGCTTCTCTATACTTTTCAGCGGGTGCTTGGACAAGAGAAACGGCTGCTGTTGAAGTTGTGATTAACGGTGTAAGCGAGATTATTGAGTTAAGCTCAGGTTATTCTTGGAAATATATGCAAGTAGACGTTGAATTTGAAGGTGAATTAGATATTGATATTCATCCAGTAGGTACGATAGGTGGTTACAGTGCCTTTAACTTTGCTGGTGTTACATTGAACTAATCAGAGTTAAAAGATTCAACATTAATAACCGAAGCTTAATCGCTTCGGTTTTTTTGTTTTAAGAAGTAATTGAGAACATAAGTTAATTGAGATACAGCCCCATACTTTTATGTGTTCCCATGTTAAGTTATTTATAACAATACCTGCTATTGATTGGTTGATTTATCTTTAAATTTATAAAACTAATTTCACAATACTCCCTACAAAAATTAGCAGTTTGTGGGGATGAAACATTTAAACATATCGATGTTTAATTGTTCTACATCCCACTAACCATCCCAAAACTTAAAAAATTAACGATAGTTCTGCGCTTTAATGTTTATTCAGCCTCATTTTTATAGCGAACGGATTTTTGTTGTTACTCACTAACTAACAGCATTATGATAGTGTTTAACTAGTTTTAATTGCTTATATGTAATAACACAGACAACTGATAGGGGGTAAGAGCATGAACAAAACGCGCACAGAACGTGACAGTATGGGAGAGCTTGAAGTTGATATCAATGCTTTATATGGAGCACAAACACAACGAGCAATTAATAACTTCCCGGTAAGTGGTCTTAAATTGCCGGAATCATTTATTAGAGCTTTGTTATTAGTTAAGTCTGCTGCTGCCACTGCAAATATGACGTTAGCACATTTATCTAAAGAGAAAGGGCATGCGATTAACCTCGCTATTGATAAGTTATTAGCAGATTCAAATCTAATGGACCATTTTCCCGTTGATATTTATCAAACAGGCTCTGGTACTAGTACTAATATGAATGCTAATGAAGTCATTGCAAATGTAGCTAGTAAAATTTGTAGTGAAAAAATACATGCTAATGACCATGTTAATTTTGGCCAAAGTAGTAATGATGTGATACCAACAGCGATTCATGTTAGTGCATCAATTGCACTACATAATAACCTTATTCCTGCATTAAAATCATTATCTAATACTATTCATATAAAAGCCGAAGAACTTGATGCTTATACTAAAAATGGACGTACACATTTGATGGATGCAATGCCGGTACGTTTTAGCCAAAGCTTAAATAGTTGGGCAACGCAAATAGAGCAAAACATTAAACATTTAAAGCTGTTACAACCGAGTATTCAACGTTTAGCTCAAGGTGGTACTGCGGTAGGAACGGGTATCAATGCAGACCCTGCTTTTGCTAAGGTGTTTAATACCGTTCTGTCAGACATAACTGGAATTACATTCAAACCTAGCAATGACTTTTTTGCTGCAATCGGTACTCAGGATACTGCCGTTGCATTATCAGGACAACTTAAAACAACTGCGGTATCTATTATTAAAATTGCCAATGATTTGCGCTGGATGAATTCGGGACCTTTAGCAGGATTGGGTGAAATTAATCTCGAAGCATTACAGCCTGGTTCTTCTATTATGCCCGGTAAAGTTAACCCTGTGATCCCTGAGTCTGCATGTATGGTTGGTGCGCAAGTCATAGGCCATGATGCCGCTATAACCATTGCAGGGCAATCAGGAAATTTTGAATTAAATGTCATGTTACCCCTTATTGCCCATAATTTATTATCCAGTATTGAGCTTTTAGCGAATATCAGTGTGTTATTAGCAAACAAAGCGATTAAAACCTTTACGGTTAACTCACAAAAAATAAACGATACATTGGCTCGGAATCCAATATTAGTGACGGCTTTAAACTCGCTAATTGGCTACGAGAAAGCTGCGATGATTGCAAAAATAGCCTATCAAGAAGGGCGGCCAATTATTGATGTAGCAGAACAACATACCGATCTTACTAGATATAAATTGGAGATTTTACTTAACCCTATCAAGCTAACCGAGGGTGGTATTCCTCATTAAACAATGGTAAAAAATTAATTGTTAACTGGCAAAAAAACTAGGTCATATTCGAATTGTATTTATGAGATTAACATTTTGTGAGATATTAAATTTGTAATAACTCAACGTAAATATGCTAACCTCCATTTGGTTTATGACCGCATCAACGTATTAAGTAATGTCCTTTATACGTCATTTTTATGCCAAGAGTCTGTTCACCTCATCGCTTGCTGATTTTTGCATCTTGGGTTAAACGGGTACATGTAGCAACTATTTACAGTTTATAGAGGAACGAATGAACAGTTCAATTACATCTTTTATGAGAAACTTTTTCTCAAGAGCGTTAACCATCATCTTTTTTGGGTTAGCTATTATTCTTGTTATTTCACTATTTATAAACGCAGCACAAGGTTTGATAGCACAATCTGACTTAACTGAGATCCTACTCAAAAGTATTAACACTGGTATCATTGCTTTGGCAGTGTTTGAGCTTGCACTTATTATTAATAAAGAGTACTCAGAGCTTGGTGAAGATGATAATAAAAATGCAATTGATACTTTACGTGGTACCTTACCAAGATTCATTGGTACTGTATGTGTGGCGTTATCTTTAGAGGGGTTGATCATGGTTATTAAATATAGCCAACTAGATTTAGCGGGTAACTTGTATTATCCCGTAGCGATTATTACCAGCACAGCATTACTTTTATCATCACTGGCCCTTTTCTTGTATTTAACTGATAAACAGAAGTAAATATTTAATGAGTTATTAAAGTTTGGAAAACTAAAGCTAGAAATTATTCAACGACATAATTATTTACAGGGTCAAAAAGCCTTCAAAAATTTAATAGGTCTGAAGTGACCTCATTAAGTTTTGAAGGCTTTTTGTTATCTACTGATAATATAAAACACGCAGTAAATTGTCAGTAAATGCCACCAGCAATGAACTGCGAGTTAAGTACTATTGACCTCTATTTGTTTGATCTAGGACTTTTATGATTTAAAACGTTTTACTAAATCATCTAAACTTGACGCCATACATTTTAATGAATCCGTTGATGATTCAATATTTTGAGAGGCTTGCGCACTTTGTTCTGTACTGTCACTGATATTAACAACATGAATATTAATTTCATTAATCACTGCTGATTGTTCTTCTGTCGCGGTAGCAATTTGCATATTAAGATCTGAAATATGTTGAACATTTATAACAATTTCGCTTAATACTTCATTGGTTTTATGTGTCGCTTTCAGCCCAAGAATTGCTTGTTCTCTACTTTTATGTACTGAATCTACTGCCATTTTTGAACCATCTTGTAATTCAGATATCATTTTATGAATTTCATCGGTTGATTCGTTAGTTTTCTTCGCAAGGTTTCTAACTTCATCCGCTACTACAGAAAAACCTTGACCGTGTTCACCGGCTCGTGCGGCTTCAATTGCGGCATTCAGTGCTAGAAGATTAGTTTGATCTGATAGACCGCGTATCACATCAAGAATACCGCTGATCGAATCACTGCGTTTAGCTAAATTTTCAATACTAGAGGTCACACTTTCCATATCGTCAGCCATATGGCTTATGGTAGCTGTTGATTCGTTAACAACTATTTGTGCTTGGGCTGTCATGTTGGTTGCTTCATTGGTTGTTTGTGCAGCTACACCAGCATTATTAGCTATCTCAGCAATAGTGCTGCCCATTTCGTTAATAGCAACGGAGACCTGATGTGCTTCATCACGTTGTTTATCTAGTGATACTTTAGAAGCATTGGCATCTTGATAAACATTCTCAGAAGCATTCTTTATGTCTGTTGATGTTGATTTAACATCTTGAACAACAGTGCGGATATTAGCTACGAATGCATTAAAGCCTTTTGCCAATTCAGATATTTCGAAAGCGCCATTTTCGTTGATTTTATAGGTGAGATCTCCTTCTCCTTCACCTAATTCACGAAAGGTAACAGCCATTTCTTTAATTGGCAGTACTAAACGGTTGCCTATAACAATACTTATTAACACAAATAATATGGTCACGATAACAAACATCATTAGCATATAGTTCCGAGACTCATCCAAGCCTGCATACAGTTCAGATTTAGGTACTTCAGCTATTACATACCAACCTAAACTATTTATATAACTGGTCGAAATAACAAAATCACCTACTTCTTGGAAAGCAAAATTTTGCTTGTTAAATAGTTTATCCTTGTCAATATTTGCATATATATCCTGGATATTTTTTTTCTCAGCATAGTCTCTGTTTCTATGAACTTTAACTAAGCCATCTTGATCCGCTAAGTAGACAAAACCACTTTGTTCAATCTTGAAGTTTGTTAAGAATTTAGCGATTTCATCAAAGGATTTAGAAACACCTGAAGATCCACGGCCATTAACCTGCTGATAGTTAACAAAGATATCGATAGAACCGTCAGAGTTAGTATAACTACTTGCAGACTCTTCTATGCCACTCTGTTTAAATTTGAAAAACCAACTGTCATGATCGTTATTTTGTAATTGACGTAAAAAACCTTCTTGATTCCAATATTTGGCTGTATTGAGGTCGATGTACGATGCATTACTTAACCCATTAGCTTTGGCTACGTCTCCTAAATACTTAACCAACATTTTTTCGCCTGCTGCATCTTCACCGTTATCTACCCAAGAGGCAATAAAAGCATTACTGGCAATTGCTTTGGTTAACGCTTTCATTTGGGATATTTCACCATTAACGGCTTCCTCAACTCGTTGTACTAAGTTAGGAAGTTCAGAGTTTTCCAAACGATTAAGCAATTGGTCTCGTGATTTCATTTGAGCAACAAATGCAATCACACTGGTCGATACAATGACGGCAAGTAAAATCGTCAATATTAATCTATTTTTGATAGAAAGTGAGCGCATAAAAACCTTAATTTATATAGAAATTGGAAGTTTACAAGAGTAGTTAAAGCAATATTAATAGCATTAAAATTACTATGAATTCCACTGTAAGTTACTCAATAGAGGTAGAAGTGTAGCACTTAGTAAATAGTTAACCATTAATTGAAGATATTTTTATTAAAATTTTTATTAAGAAAATTATAGGTATTTTATCCTGTATTATTTACATTAACTTAACTGATTATCAGCTCGGTTAAGTACATCTGAAAGTAAGATAAATTGTCAATTTATAGTGTGTCTTTATCTCTAAATCTCACAAAATTGAGTATTAAAGATGAAGTAAATAAAGATTAATAAAGTAAAGAAGAACGCATTAAATAATGGATCAATGTTACCCATTTTAAAAAGGTTAATTGATCACTGAATGTTACATTTGTGCTTGGCCTGAGTGTCATTACTTAGTGGTGCCACTAAAAAGTGAATTTTAGTGGTGCCACTTAATTCTGCCATTTAATGGTAAGTAGCAACTTTGCCTGGTGGGTATTACATCTAACTTATTGTATCAAAGATAGAAATAATTTTTGAGTAAACTGAGCCCCATTACAAATTTAGAATGACAGAAAGCTTTTCGCTTGGAATTTAGTCATCGACACAATACAGCTTATTAGGTCGATGACTGAATGGAAGCGATCATAAATATTAGTAGCTTGTAAAGGATAATAAATATGATCCTGTTGTAATTAATATAAATTACAATTAATTAAACGTTACCTAACCATATGTCTGCATTGATTTTCGGTGCTTTTTTACGTTTTTTCTTGCCTGTACCTGCGGGTTTAGCCTTAGGTTTTTCAGCGCTAGAAAATACATTGTCGATGTATTCAGTTGTTTCAAAGCCTGCAACTTGCTCTCTATCCAAGTGCAGTTTGTTCTTTTTATCGATGACATTAAAATGATGGTAATCGTCATGGTCAATAATCGATAACGCTAATCCAACTTCTCCTGCTCGACCACTTCGACCAATACGATGCATATAATCAGATGGACTTCTTGGTAAATCAAAATTAATCACTACTGGCAATTTTTCAATGTCTAAACCACGTGCTGCGATATCAGTTGCAATTAACACTTGAATTTCACCAGCTTTAAAAGCTTCTAGTACACGTGTCCGTGCACCTTGTCCTTTGTCTCCATGAAATACCTCTGCCTTGATACCTCGCTTAGCAAGTTTGTCCGCCAAGTGATTACATGCATTCTTAGCATTAACAAAAATCAAAGATTGCTGCCATTGATGTTGTTTAATTAAATGGGCTAATAATGCTGTTTTTTGCCCCTTATCAACAGTGAATACACGTTGCACCAGTGTACTGGCATCGGCGCTTTGTAACTGTATTTCTACCGGATTGTTCAATAACGTTTTAGTCAACGAGGTGACTTGCTCCGGGAAGGTTGCAGAAAACAGTAAGGTTTGTTTGGTTTTTGGAAGTAGATCTAATAATTTTTTTAGTTCTTCAGTAAAGCCTAAACTTAACATGCGGTCTGCTTCATCAAGAATTAAACATTGTACATTATCAAGTTTAACCGCATTGCTTGAAATCAAATCCAGTAGTCTACCTGGTGTAGCAACAAGAATGTCTGTACCACCTCTTAATGCAAGCATTTGTGTATTGGCAGAGACGCCACCAAAAACAGCAACCGTTTTAATTGCCCCGTTAAAATGCACGGCATAAGATTTAATACTATCTGCAACCTGTTTTGCAAGTTCACGTGTTGGCACTAAAATGAGCCCAGTAACATCGTTACTTCGTACTTGGTTAGTACTTTTAGACATTTTTTTATAAGCAGGCAATTGTTGTTGATGTTGTAACTCATTAATCTTTTGTAATAATGGCAATGCAAATGCCGCCGTTTTACCAGATCCGGTATTGGCTCCTGCAATTAAATCCTGTCCATCTAATATGCTTGGAATTACTTGCGCTTGGATAGGTGTAGGGTGCTGATAATGCAACTCTGTTAAGCGTCCTAACAAAGGTGAAATAAGACCAAGTTGAAGAAAGTTGGTTGCAGTATTGATTGATGTGATTGGGGTTGTATCATTGCTCATTAATATAAAAGACTCGTTGCTAAATAATAACCTTCTATTTTAACGTATTTAGTACGTTAGTAGTGAATTAAATAGAATAAAAATAATCCCTTTGCAAATTGCTTTAAACGCTTAGTCAATAGATCACCAGCTAGCGAGGAGTCGGTGTACTGATTTTTTTGGGGTTTTACAAAGTAACTGTATTTGTTGAAAAGTTAAATCAAATAAATTGTATCTTTCACCTATGTTATTAAGCATCGCTAACCAAAGGTGGCTAGTCATTTGAGCATCGTATAGCGCGCGATGAAAGTCGCCAGTATTCGCTATATTAGCAAAGCGGGTTAATTCGCCAAGTTTATGGCTCGGTGCTTCTTGAAAAATACGACGAGATAATAAGAGGGAGCAACCTACTTCACCTAAATGTTTTCGGTTAACTCGCGTCAATTCTGACGATAAAAAACGTTTATCAAAAGAAGCGTTATGTGCAATCAAATTATCATCTTCGATATAATCAGAAAACTCTGCCATCACTTGGCGACATGGTGCTGCTTGAGACAACATCTTGTTAGTGATGCCAGTGTATTGTTCAATAAATGAATTAACAGAAAAACCTGGGTTCATTAATGCTTGGAATTGATCTTTAACTTCACCATTCACGAGGCGAACCGCACCAATCTCAATGGCCCTATCGCCTTCATTTGGCGATAACCCTGTTGTTTCGAAGTCAAAGATAACCACAGTATCTGCTCGCATATCTAAAAACCTTCCTTTTACTGTATAAATAGAAATTTGGGATCGACTTATTGATATATGGCGCTTTCCCAAATTATAAAGAAGATTAAGTTAACATAAAGCACATACTTAGTATAAATCCATAACAATTAGCAGCCGATAGTTTGAGTATTCAATAATGGGTTTATAGTTTTTGTGCGGTCATAACAGATGAAGAATCGAGCTATGACCAAGAATATTGGGAATGTTTCTTGGTCATAAATCTTTAAATTGAAATTTAAGTCTTGATTTAACGTGACACGTGGCTCAATGCCAACTTTAATGCCTGTTCTCTTGAAGTACAGTGATTATCACTATCTATTAATGACAATACATTTAATTTTTGTAGACGTTTACGCGTATCAAGATGAGGGCATAGTAATAGCACTTCACAATACGCATCTAAGGCATCTTTAATCGCATTTTCTAAAGCTAAACCTACCGTTACATCAATCATTGGTACATCACTTAAATCTAGAATCATAACTTGATAGTCGCTGATACTCGTGTGTTGACGTGATATTGCTTTTGAAACACTAAAAATCATCGGTCCTGATAAATAGAAAAACAAAACTTTACCATTTGCTCTTTCTAAAATAGCACGTTCATTATCGGTCAACGGTAAGTCGTTATCTGCGTCGCTGATTGCTTTTACTTGACGCGCTTGCGCTCGGCTTAGCTGTTCTATGATGATGATATTTGAAATAAATACACCTAAACCAACTGCCACAATTAAGTCGACAAAGACAGTCAAAAACATAACCCCGTACATTATCGCCATACTCTGAAGGCTTACTTTGTGCGCTCGTTGAATAAAGCTCCAGTCTAAAATATTGAATCCTACATAAACGGCAATACCTGCTAAAACAGCCATTGGAATGGGTTCTGTTAATCCCCCTGCAACTAACACGACAAGTGCTAAAACCAATGCTCTTACAATTCCTGAAAGGGGGGATTGTGCGCCAACTTGTATATTGGTTACTGTGCCCATGGTTGCACCTGCGCCAGGTAATGCACCAAATAAACCGGAAATGACATTAGCGATACCTTGACCTCGCAGTTCTTTATCTGAATCATGTTCTTTACGGGTTAATGAATCTCCTATGACTGCAGTTAATAATGTATCAATACAGCCCAGTGTACCTAGCACTAAAGCGTCAATAACCATGGCCGTTAACATTTCGCTGTTGAAGTTAGGAATGATTAATGAAGGTAATCCCGCAGGTATCTCTCCAATGCGGCGAATGCTGTCGGTATCGAACAGAAATACAGATAAAAGCGTAACTGCAATTAGGGCAACTAGTTGAGCTGGCACAAACTTGCGATATTGTTTGGGGAAGAAAAATAAAACCGCTAAGGTCAGTACACCTAGAAGCAGTTCGTTATAACTAATATTAGCGAATATAGTCGGGAGTGCAGTTATTGTACCTAGTACTCCACCAGGTGGTGCTGAGTGACCTAATAGAGGAGATAATTGTAAAATAATTAAAATAACACCGATACCAGACATAAAACCAGAGATCACACTATAAGGCATTAATGTCACATATTTTCCTAGCTTTAATGTGCCCAGTAATATTTGAAAAATACCCGCCATGATCACCACAGTAAAAGACATTGCTAATCCAGTTTCTGGATATTTAGCCATCATACTGGTCAAAATAGCGGTCATGATAACGGTCATTGGTCCCGTTGGTTCCGATATTAGTGTATTTGAACCTCCAAATAGGGCGGCAAAAAAACCGACCATGATAGCGCCCCACAATCCAGCTTCTGCGCCGGCTCCTGATGCGACCCCAAAAGCTAATGCTAATGGTAGTGAGATAATTGCAGTAGTGACACCACCAAAAATATCGCCTTTTAAATTAAGGTCTTGAAACCGATTAATCAACAAAATTTATATCCTTGTAGTCAATGATCAAAGTAGACTAATAAGTCAGTCTTAATCTTTTAATTATTTATGTTAGCCCGAGTTAATGTTAATTATGTCAAATTTCATAAATAGACTAAAATTGATATTATCTAATGTTAATATAGATTATTGTCTATGCAATTTTTTCTCTGACACTCAACTCGCTTTACTTCATCTTTTATTAATAGGAACTTGCAATGCGTTCACGTATTCATGCTCATGTTGGCACCATGAGGCAATTAGAAATTCTGCTTGCAGTACACGATCAAGGTAGTATTAATGAGGCTGCTAAATCGCTATTTTTAACGCAGCCAACGGTCTCTATTCAAATGAAGAAACTCAGTGACGCCATTAGAGGTCCTTTATATCAATTTGTAAATCGTAAGTTAGTTTTTACGGATATAGGTTTAGAGTTAGTAAAGACATCTGTGGAAGTATTAGATAGTTTTGCTCGGCTTGATGTGGCTTTAGGTAGCTTACGAAAATTTAAACCTAGTACGTTACGATTAGCCGTAGTCACAACCTCTAAATATTTTATTCCTCATTTATTGGGGCCGTTTTGCGAAGAATTTCCTGACGTTGAGATTCAACTAAATATTGGTAATCGTGAAAAAACGATTGAGAGGATGAAGCAAGGGGTAGATGATTTCTATGTATTTAGCCATCCACCACAGGATATTGAAGCACAAAGCTTAGAGTTTTTAGATAACCCTTTAGTTGCTATTGCACATGAAGATCACCCATTAGGAAAACAAAAATCGATTAATTTAGCAGACCTGTGCGAGCAACCATTTTTAATGCGAGAGAAAGGCTCTGGTACTCGCTATGCTATTGAAGCTTTGTTTAAAAAGCATAACTTACAGCCCAAAGTGAAAATGACGATTGAAAGTAATGAGGCAATTAAACATGCTGTTATGTCTAAATTAGGGATCACTATTATATCTGCTCATACCTTAACTTACGGCGGACAAAGTGGTTTAGTTCGTTTACCTGTTAAAGAGCTACCAATAGACTCTCATTGGTTTTTTCTCTGGTTGTCAGCAAAACGACCGACTTTAATTGCGTCTGCTTTTTTAAAGCATATTAAAACAAATGGGCGAGAATTATTACAAAATGAACTTGATAAAAATGCAGTTAACTAAGCACTATAGCGCCTTGCTTATCCAGAGTTAAAGTTGTGATTATGATATAAAGTAATAGTTAGAGGTTGTTATTTCATCTAAACAGAGAAAAAGGGCTCAAATTGTAAAGTTTTACATATGTATTGCTTTATGTGCATATTCAAACTAAAAGCAATGACAATCATAAAAGGAATATCCTATTTCCTGATCTATACTTGGATCTGATAGATTAGCTCCTATCTAACTAAAAAGTCTCTGATATAGGCTATGTGTCATGATTGGTATAACAATACACATCATCCACCTATTAATTAGTGCACTTCTGAGTAACCTTTTTTACTAAGTTACTAAGTTACTAATATCAAATTACTGATATTGGTTTATTAAAAAATTGATTTTAAAGTCGATTAACTCTACAAAAGAATAATCTTAAAGATACAGTTAAGATGAAATTACGGTGTTTTTAATCGAGTATTATTCAATACACATATTTATCGCTTGCTTGAATGATTAAGTAATATCTAACAAGGAATGTTTTAATATGACACGAATAAGTAATAGTGGCGACAGTTCTGATTCAGATAGATCTAACCACAACGCCTCAGATAATGATGATTCAAAAAAACGCCTTGAAGATAGCTTACAAGATATTGCGGGGTATCTTGATGCTGTCTTTAATAATATGGGCGATCCTATTTTTGTTAAAGATGAATCATGCCGATTATTATTAGTTAATGATGCTTTTTGTAACATGTTTAATTTACCCAGGGAACAAATTATAGGGAAAACATTAGCAGAAAGAGTTCCTTGCAATGAGCGAGAACATTTTTTATCGATGGACAAGCAAGTACTGGAAAATGGTCAAGAGATATTAAGTGAAGAAACATTAACTACTGGGGGCTGCCTAACTAAAACAATCCTTACTCGAAAAAGTCGATTTGTAGATTCTAAAGGTAATTATTTTTTAGTGGGAGTGATCCACGACATCAGTGAACGCAAACAAATCGAAGAGCATCTCAAACTCGCGGCCAGTGTTTTTTCTCATTCAGGAGAGGAGATATGCATAACCGATCACAATGCCAAAATCATAGAAGTTAATAACGCTTTTACACGGATAACAGGGTTTAGCCGAAAAGAAGTGTTTGGCCAACATTTAAGTTTTCTACAGTCAGAAACACATTCGTCGGAATCCGATAAAGAAATGTGGGGTATATTGCACAATGAAGGCGCTTGGCATGGTGAAGTGTGGCAACGACGTAAAAATGGGGAAACCTATATACTAATGAAAACTATTAGTGCAATTTATGACGATAACGGCGTCACTACACATTACGTTTCTTTGGGTAATGATATTACGCCAATAAAAAACCAACAAGACCAGCTAGAGCATATTGCACATTACGATATGTTGACCAATTTACCCAATCGTTCATTATTGGCAGATCGATTAACGCAAGCTATGTTGCAATGTCATCGTCATAAGCAATCATTGGCCGTCACCTTTATTGATTTAGATGGTTTCAAAGCAGTTAATGACGCTTACGGACATGATGTTGGTGATCAGTTGTTGATCGCATTGTCGCTTAGAATGAAGCAAGCGTTACGTGAGGGAGACAGTTTAGCACGTATCGGCGGTGATGAATTTGTTGCAGTATTAGCTGATTTGGCACAAACAGAAGATTGTAAAGTTATTCTAGACAGATTACTTCTAGCTTCATCTGAAGCAGTTACTATTAATGATGTAATTTTTAAAGTATCGGCAAGTATTGGTGTAACTATATACCCACAGGATAATGTAGATGCCGATCAATTAATGCGCCATGCGGATCAAGCGATGTATGTAGCAAAAGGGGCGGGAAAAAATTGCTATCACTTATTTGATACAACACAAGACGATGCAGTAAAAGTACAAAGGGAAAGCTTAGAAGCGATCAGGGTTGCCTTAGATAAGCAACAATTTGTATTGCATTATCAACCTAAGGTTAACATGCGTAGTGGCAAGGTAACTGGCGTAGAAGCTCTTATCCGTTGGCAACATCCTACTCGTGGCTTACTCAATCCCATGGAGTTTTTACCTATAATTGAAAACAACCCCATGAGCATAGAAATGGGCGAGTGGGTTATTGACAATGCACTATCACAAATTAGTGAATGGCAAAAAAGGGGGCTGAATTTACCGATTAGTACCAGTGTTAATATTGCTGCAGTGCAATTACAGCAATCTGTGTTTACCAAAAGATTAGCTGAGTTATTAGCGCGACACTCCGATGTCGATCCTAGTTATTTAGAACTTGAAGTGTTAGAAACGAGTGCAATGGATGATGTAATACATGTTTCTAAAATAATGAATGCGTGTATTAAGCTAGGTGTTAATTTTGCTTTAGATGACTTTGGCACAGGCTACTCTTCTTTAACTTATTTGAGACGATTACCGGTCAAATTGATCAAGATAGATCAAAGTTTTATTCGAGATATGCTTGATGATCCCGATGACTTAGCGATTGTAGAAGGGGTGATTGCTTTAGCAAAATCTTTTAAACGAGAAGTGATTGCCGAAGGCGTTGAATCCATCGCACATGGTACTGCATTACTGAAATTGGGTTGTGAACTTGCACAAGGTTATGGCATAGCCAAGCCGATGCCCGCCAGCGAAATTCCTAAGTGGGTAAATCAATGGAAACCTGACACTGCCTGGAAGATTAAGTAATACTCGTGTTATTAAGTACGTAATCAAATATTTGGCTATATATTGAATCAATTTAGAGTGCAGATTTTTTCAGTTAGTTGCCAGTTGGCTATTAATTTTGCAAA
Source organism: Psychromonas sp. SR45-3 (assembly GCF_014163575.1). Taxonomy (NCBI): domain Bacteria; kingdom Pseudomonadati; phylum Pseudomonadota; class Gammaproteobacteria; order Alteromonadales; family Psychromonadaceae; genus Psychromonas; species Psychromonas sp. SR45-3. The sequence goes on along the minus strand of NZ_JACJDP010000005.1, from coordinate 73,735 downwards.
GTCTTTACGCAAACATGATCCACTTTAAGTAATATAATCGCATTGCTATTAAGTGGTGTCACTAATGGTGATAATTGTAGGGGCGAATAGGTAGTAGAGATGTGTTGTTCATTTCATGATTATTTAATAGTCATTTCATCGCTGCTTAAATACATTGACCTTCTTTAAAGCGAACCAGCAATTATGAATGAGTAAAAACGAGGTTGTTACCACCTTTATCCTAAAAAATCATTGCATATAAAAAAGCCAGGCTTAAAAAACCTGGCTTTGACAAATAAACACACCACTAAGATTAATCTTTGTGTAGGTGAACATCCATTTGTGGGAAAGGAATATTTAATCCTTGTTTAGGGAATGTTTTGTATATGTTTTCATTCATATCAAAGAATACTCCCCAATAATCAGCAGCGTTAACCCATGCGCGAACCGTAAAGTTTACTGAGCTGTCTGCTAACTCTGCAACAGCAATAACGACAGGAGTATCTTGTAAGATACGAGTATCTGCATCGCAAAGAGCTTTAATTGCAGCGCGAGCAACATCAAGGTCATCTCCATAAGCAACACCAACAGTCCAATCTACGCGGCGTTTTGCTTCAGTTGAAAAGTTAACCATTGAACCAGAAGATAATGCAGCGTTAGGTAGAATGATTGTTTTGTTATCAGGTGTTTTTAAAATAGTATTAAAAATTTGGATTTCATTAACTGTACCAATATGGCCTTGTGCATTAATAACTTGGCCAACTTTAAATGGTTTGAAGATTAATAACATCACACCACCAGCAAAATTTTGTAATGTACCTGAAAGTGCCATACCAACAGCTAAGCCAGCAGCCGCTAAAATAGCAACAAAAGATGTCATTTCAATACTTAGCATACCTAATACAGATATAACTAACATAACCTTAAGTAATGTACCCACTATACTGCATAGGAAAGGTTTTAGAGATACATCCATATTGCTTTTATCTAGGATTTTACTGAAAGCGTTGATCAAAACTTTGATCAACCAGCTACCAATAATCCATACAACAATTGCACCGATTAATTTGGGACCGTATTCAAGCGCCATTGTTTGCGCCATAGTCATTACTTCTTCTGCCGTCATAATTTTATTCCTTTAGTTTTAAAATTGTATTTATTACTCGGTTTAACTATACAAAGTTTAAATTTGCAATAATTATACCCGTACCAGTCCTTTGATTAATATTTGACCATTAAACAAGCATCGATATTTTACATTAAATTTGTAGCGGATTAATACCGAAAGTTTATATTTAATTAAGAAATGAGGGAAATTGCACTTTAATAGGAATTAAAGGCACTTAGGAAAGCTATATTGCTAAAGGCGCTATATACAAGATTACAGTTGTTATTACAGTCTCTTTTTACTTTTTTATTTGACAATAAAATGAGGCTCGGTTTATTTTTATTGCTTAATTTGAGACTGTAATAAAAACGCTTTAACTGCTTTTGTAGACTGGTTTTTAATTAAGCCTAGATTCACATAATAAGGTATGTTACTTAGTCATTTTTTAAATGTCTCGTGTTCATACCTTAATTGTTAATTTAAACAACAAGCCTTGCTCAATACCCTGTAAAAATTTTTTAGTGTAAGTTATCCGTTAACCATTGATTGTTTTAACCGTCTTAGTTTTATTCTGTGATTGTAGAAAAAGACAGGTAATAATGAGTACTATGCCAAACCATCCAATTAAAGAAATAGATTCTCCCACAATGAGAACAGCCAACACTGCCGCCACAACGGGTTCAAACAATGTTAACAGCGTTGCCTTGCTAGCATGAACGTAACGCAAACCAAATCCAAAGGCTAGATACCCTATAAACATAGGTATAACGGCCATATAGCAAACCACTATAATATTCGTCATGTTTGAAAATAAATGCTCGCCGGTAAATAACAAAGAAGGAAGTAATATTAAGGCACTAAGCGCAAATAAACTGCCCATTGCAGATTCAGATTGAACCCCTTTTTCAATCATGGATCTGGCTACCCAAGAATATACAGCATAGGTAACCCCAGCGAGAATCCCGAGTATAATGCCTATCATTTTAATTGAATTAGCGTCATCTTGTAGAGAGCCCATATTCTCAGAATAGGTTAGTAAAATGATGCCTATTAAACCAATGACGACACTTAAAAGCCAACGATTATCTAGAGTCGATTTTTTGCTAAAAAGACGTTCAAGTAGAGCCGTTGCAAAAGGAGCGGAACCAATAGATACAACGGTGCCGATAGCCACACCCGCAAATTGCATCGAACTATAAAATGCAAGCGGGTACGTCGCGACAGCGAGTGCACCAATTATTAACTCTTTTTTTAGGTGAACTAATTTCCCCGCATCACTAATCAACTTCTTTCTCGCCATGGTCGCAAGTAATACTCCACCTATACCCATAGCAAAAGCGCCTATAGCTAAAGCACTCAATTGCGAAAAACTAGCGACGGTACCTGTTGTCCCCCATAATGTCGCTGCGAATAAAATAGCTGTTTGGCCTCTGATTCGATCATTGCTTGAAAGTCGTAATTTTGAAATTGTATTTACTGGCATTTTATAACTCGATCGTTGATGGCATAGATAGAAAGGCCATTATAAATACAACAAAAATATTTACTTTGCATAAAAGACGCATTACTTGGTTAAAAGGGCGTACTTTCAATAGTTGGTCCGTTAATGAGCCAGGAAAATTGTTAGCGTAAAAATCGACGCGGAGATAGTCCAAAATAGAGTGAAAATCGACGGCTAAACGCTGATAGGTCATTATAGCCCACTTGTTCTGCAATTATTTGGATAGGTAAATCAGTATGTGTGAGCAGTGCCTTCGCTTTTTGCATTCTTTTCTCAGTAATATATTTATGAGCGCTGATACCTAAGTTATCTTTAAACAACTTCTTAAATTGCGTCGGGCTCAGATAAGCTATTTGTGCAAGTGTCGAAATGGATAAATTATCTGCAATATTATCATTAATGAAAGCTTGCACTACTCGTATTCGCTGTTGTACTTGCTGAGTGAGGGGGTGCTTGCATAGGAGGATATAAAAAAGCTGAAATATACCCTCTTCGATTGATTGATCAACCTGATATTCCAATTGGCTCTCTACAAAATGTAAGTAATTTCGTAAAGGTGGTGTAGTTGTAAAAACAACTTGTTCAGATTTCAGCAAACTACTGGGTAACGTCTGTAAATCTGCAACAATAAAACGAGCTGCTTCATTCGCACTAAAATGATGTTGTTTACCTGCTTTAATAACTGCACATTCACCTACAGAGACTTTTCCGTTATAACCGTCAAGTTCTATATTAATCGTACCTTGTATTGGTAGCACTAATTGATGATAAGGATGAAAGTGACTTTCTGGTTGTTTTGTATAGGCGCGAATGCTTAAGCTATTTTTCATAGGTAACCAATGTGTTGTTTATTAATTGAGCCAGTTGATTAATTAAATCAATTAAACAGGCTCTATATATTGGCATTGTTTTTATATTGTAACGTCAATTTTTGATACCTATGTTGAATCATTTAAGTCCAAAATGAGAGATCAAACAATGCATGATAGGTAATATTTTTGTTATGTTATTGTAATACAAAAAGTGTCTTTATCAGTAAACCTTGTGAACACAATATTGAACTATGGGCCACGGTTAATTTGATAAAGTCGTTTTTGTTGACTTCAATAATATATTACCTTTTAAGTTTAGATGTTCGACAGATTATTTATACATGGAAGTATATTTGAAGTGTTTTTATCTAGTTGCAATAAATAATGTTCAGATAAATGCTTGGCATTTATTAAGCATTCAAATTAAGAAAACTTAAGCCAAAGCAATTAATCATGTTCAATCAGCAGATAGCAAATTAATTGATAACCTAGTGGCATACCTTTTTATATGAAAGATTAGCTAAGTGAGTTCTGTATCTAATAGTCATTCGCTTAAAGTGATAAATCTTAATTTTGCCTCATATGAAAGTGTTATGACTTGGTCAATTATTTTAAGCCGTACAATTGAACACCTGATAATTGAAATGGATTTTTATAATATATTAGGAGTTAACTATGCGTTCTAGTTTTAAGAAGAAGTTAGTATCAGCTTTGTGTCTTGTTTGGGCATCTTCAGCGTATTCAGCTGTAGAGTTTAAACTTGGCCACTTCGGTTCTGAAAATCATCCTTCACACATTGCCGCTATGCAATTTGCTAAGCAAGTTGAAGCGCGAACAAAAGGTGAAGTAAGCGTTGAGCTTTATCCTAATAATGCCCTAGGCAGCCCACCAGAAGTACTTGAACAGGTGGTTATGGGAGTTGTTGATATGAGCCTCTCTGGGCAAGATCAATTAGCTAAACATGTGCCTTTGTTCGACACCGTCAGTATTCCTTTTTCTCTTAGTAACTCTGCTCATGCAGACCGTGTTTTAGATGGACCATTTAAGGAGTGGGCAGCACCAGAACTTGAAAAAGTAGGGCTTGTTTACTTATCCAGTTGGGATTGGGGGTTCCGTCAGTTGACTAACTCTGTTCGTCCTATTTTGACACCTGCGGATGTTAAAGGACTAAAAATTCGCACTCCACCTGCAATGACCTATCAAGCTGCAATGCAAGCAATTGGTGCAAATGTACAAACTATTTCGTTTAGTGAACTTGTAATGGCAATGCGTCAAGGGGTTGTTGATGGGCAAGAAAATCCAATTGGTGTTATTTACAATTTGAAATTGTATGAATCACAAAAATTTATTTCAATTATTAATTACTTGTACAGTTCAATGGTTCACGTTGTTTCTCAAGACGCTTGGGACCGTTTAACTACTGAGCAGCAAGTCATTGTTCGAGAAGAATCAGATTCCGCTCGTTTGTTAATGCGTAAATTAATGCGCGCAGAAGAGTTGAAACAAATTGAGGATATGCGTGCAAAAGGCATTGTAATTGATGAGCCTGATCTTGCTCCTTTCCAAGCAATGATGGGACCTGCCTATGAACAAATTAAAAAGAAAGTGGGTGTAGCTAATTTTGATAAATGGATTGAAATGACCAAATCAGTTAAATAGATCAAGATTTAGATGTTCCATGCTCTTTGATTTCGCCTTTTTAAGGCGAAATTTTATTTTTACAACAATTGAATAAATGATGTGTCAAAGGTTGGATAGAATTTTGACTAGCTAAAATGAGTCGTTTTTGAAGATTGTTAGCAATTCATAAATGTATTACACGATTTTAATAGCAAAGTGTTGAGTACAGCAAGCTAACTACATTTTGACCTAAAAACATGAACTTTATATTCCATTGTTTTACTGACAGGTAATAACTGGTATGTTGACCTTAGCGATATTCGGCGTTCTTATTTTCCTCCTCTTAATTAATGTGCCAGTTGTTGTTGCAATTGGCCTAACATCTGTAGCATTTTTTGTAGGACTTGGTGATGCTCGTTTACTCGCGATGCTCCCACATCGAATGTATTACGGAACAACTGGTTTTACACTACTGGCTATTCCATTTTTCATTTTAGCGGGAAATTTAATGAATACGGGCGGGATTACCGACCGTATATTCCGTTTTGCTCAATCCATGGTAGGACATATAGCAGGGGGAATTGGCCAAGTTAACATCGTTGCGAGTGTTATCTTTTCAGGTATGTCTGGTTCTGCAGTTGCAGATGCGGCTGGGCTTGGGCAGATAGAGCACAAAGCTATGGTTGACCAAGGTTATGACCCTGCTGACTCAGCAACTCTTGTTGCAGCTTCGTCCGTTATAGGGCCTGTTATACCTCCTAGTATTCCTTTTGTTTTATATGGATCTATTACCAGCGTATCTGTAGCGCGTTTATTCTTAGCTGGCTTTATTCCTGGTCTGTTGATGGCTATCGGCATGATGATTGCCTTGGGTATTTTAGCTAAACGCAGAAATTACCCTCGCGCCGAACATAAGGCTCCTTTTAAAGAACGCCTTGCTTCATTCAATGGTGCCTTTTGGCCCTTGATGGCCCCAGTCATCATCGTTGGTGGGATTATGAGTGGTTTTTTTACACCGACAGAAGCTTCGGTTGTTGTCTGTGTTTATGCCGCTTTACTTGGTTTTTATTACAAAGATTTAAAATTAAAAGCAATACCTGGGATCGTTTATAAATCAATTACTCAATCGGTAAGCTTGTTATTTATTATTTCATCGGCAAACTTTTTTGGATGGTTAATTATCCATCAAAAAATTCCAGATAGTGTTATTGAGACACTAGTTGGTTACGGTGCAACACAGTCAATTGTCATGTGGATTGTTATCGGTGTTGTATTAACCATGGGGCTATTTTTGGAAGGAAATGCCATCTTCTTGATCACGCTTCCATTGTTTATGCCAATAGCAACAATGTTTGATATAGACCTAGTTAATTTTGGTGTTGTAATGGTTTTATTGATCATGATTGGAAATTTAACGCCGCCGGTGGGAATGTGTTTATTTGCCGTGGATAGCTTCGCAAAAGTAGGGATGCCAGCTTTAGCTAAAAGGGTTTGGCCATATTTATTAATGATATTTTTAATTACGTTATTAATTGCGTTTGTACCAAGTATTTCGCTATTTTTACCTAATCTTATCATGGGAGAAATGTAATGATTCATTTACTAAAAACGCTTGATATGTGGGTTCAACGTATTCTTCGCTATATTGCGATGACTATGTTTACGGTACTGGCTCTTTTGTTGATCGCTAACATAGGGTTACGTTTGATTAACGATTTTGTTCAGTTTTCAATTGAGCATGGTATGGAAGGAGTAGCCAATGTAATTCAAAGTATTGTTACAATTAACTCTTTCTATTGGTTTGATGAAGTGATCGAATTGAGTTTTGCTGCACTTGTATTTTATGGTGCTGCTGCTCTTTGGTGTGCAAAACTACACTTTTCCGTGGGTGATTGGATAAGCCCTAGAATCCAAAATGTTCGCTTGAAACACTTTTATACCTTATTGATCCTGTTAATTTCTGCTATTTTTATGGCAATTTTATTTTGGTATTCTCTGAAATTAACGTTAAAAACAAATCAGGTAACCACTGCATTTCAGATAAAACAGTGGATACTTTATTCGTGTATACCAATTTCTTCTGCAATTATGCTCACTTATTCAATTGCCGACGTTATTATTGCAACAAAAAGATGGATAAGAGGAACGGTTGAAGATTCATAACGGTTTGTATCTGCAACCGAAGTGACAATTGCAGCAATTTTCTGTCTTAAAAATAGTAGCTTATAAACAATAAAATAGTCTCTATAGCACGCAATTTTTTGCGTGCATAAGATATAACGTTAAGTGCAAGCTCCTCTGTTCAACATTCACCTTTTATGAATTTTTAACATTGTTTATTTATCATTAACAATCACATCAACTTTATCATGGTAGTTTTTTTCATTAAGAGGGTACCTATTACCAAAATAGAGTGTGGTTTGTCCTTTCTTATGCGCCGTAATCTTACAAATTTCGCCACCAAATATCATTCCAGGCTCCCGAAATGGGATTAAACTTCTAGATGCTTCACAACTTATACTAGCAACGTCGGGAGAAGATGAGATTACCGAAGGGTAATATCCCCAGCGGCCTGGAAATCCATCACCAATTGCTAGTACTTCTTTAACCTCATCTTGGTGTAACTTTATAACCGAGATACCATTATCACTTTCAACTAATTCGGTATAACTATGTCTTTCTCCTGCACAACCTTGCAGCAAAAAGGAAAGAAAAAATACGTAAATTAACTGTTTCATAAACTATCCTTGTTATGTTTTGATTATGTTAATAATGATTTAATGCAACGAATATAGTCTGATTTTACCTACTGCCAAGCAGTAAGTGTGTTACATGGCTCTAATCTAAAACAGATTAAATCGATATTTATCAAATGGAATGAGCAGGGCTTGACTGAAGTCAATCCTATCAATTAGTTACCATAAACATGGTCAATTACAAATGACATTGAGTTAATTGTTTATTTATCAGAGGCTTATTTTGTTTTCAATCACTTTCAATATTAGCGTCATTCTTTCAAATTTCAGTCTAGAATGACAATCTTCATATTCTCTACAAACTTTCTGCACATTTTATCTTTATAGTTTAGATATTCAAACCAAGTGGCTTTCAAAGCAGATCCTGCATATAGACAACATACCTTAAAGCTTATTGAAATTTAACAAAACATAAAGGAATACCACAACAATTCAACTTGTTAAAGTTTTTGTCCTTTATAAACTAGGAAAATAATATGAACAATAAAATAATGGGATTATTAAGTACGTTATTTGCTTTTAACTTTGTAGTAGCGACGCCTGCTATTGCAAACGAACAACGCCATGGTAGTAAAAATAACGAACCACAAAATGCTCAAAAATTTGAACATAAACCGGTGCAGATAGTAACTCAACGTCATAATCAACATCATCGCAACAGCAGTAATTACAATAACCAGTATCACAACAAAAATCGGCACAATGTAAAACTAAAGACGCATCGCAAACAAGTAGGGAGTTTTATTGAAATTAATACAAGCCATATACCATTGTTGTCTATTATTGTATCAAAGAATAAAATTATTAATCCTCAACATCATAGTGTTAAGCACCAAAAAAATAGACATAAACTTAATCAACATAAGAGAAAACAAGATAGCCATTACGGAGCTGTTAATTATTTAGCATTTGACCCGCGCAGATAGTTGGTTACTATCAAGTTTTAATTATTTTTGTGATTAATGCTGATTAAAAATCATTGATCATTAATGAGCATTATAAATTTGGATAGACAGGCTATAAAGGTTACTGTTTGGTTAGTATTTTAACAATGGAGGCTGGTTTATGGAAGAATCCAAGAAATACAATAGAGCAGTTATATTAAGTATTTTATTATTAGTGGTTGGTGAGGCTCTATTTTATATAGGTGTGAATTTTACATCACCCGATAGTACTGCACGTTATGCGTACGCGGTTTCGGGCTTATTAACTGTGCCCTTATCCTTTTTCTGGGCGATTTTTGCTTTCATGAATGCTAAAACTAAGAATACTAAACGCTTATCATTGATTGTAATCGCTTTGACGGGAACAATTCTAACGATTGGCTTGTTGAAAATATTTTAGTCTAAATAGAAAGTATCACTGAACTATCTCATCATCAAAGTACTGGAAACCAACTGGGTATACCCTATATCGAAATAAGCTAAGCTCAATAGAGACTTAAGCTGAGGTTTGCCTTAGGACCAGATCTTTGAGCGGTAATCATCAACGAAAAATACAGATAAACAAAATAAATTAACGTTGTAGCATTGAATCAAGATTAGTCAGCCAAATCATCTAAGAGAGAAATACTTGTTATCACTTTTACCGATCGATAATTCAGTTAATTGCTAGTAAGAAAAAAATATTACGAATGGCCTATGCGTTTTGTGTTAGCGACTGAAAAATGCATCTTGATTTTAAAGATTATTAATAAAAACGAACAAATTTTAGTTTTAACTGTCTAACGGGGAGCATAAATCAATGATGGTCATTTATCAGGAGCTAAATACTCTTAATGTTGTTTTTGATCTTACCTTGGAAGGTAAAAAAGAAAGGCAAAAAACGAACTTCATCTTTGACTAGAATTTAATCATAACCAACGGTATAAAAAACGTTAATAACAAATATAACAAAATAGGTAAAACAATGAAAATAAAGACTTTAATCTCACTTTCAATATTAATTTTAATAACAGGATGTACATTAAGAGGCCCTTCAATAAAAGTCTCTGGTCCAGAAGTTATTGTTGATGATAGCGCAAACGGCAAGGTTTCTCAGAAGAATAAAGGCTCTTTTTGTCCGCCAGGCCAAGCTAAAAAAGGTAATTGCTAACTGATAGATTACTTAAGCAGTAAATCAAAAGGGAGGAGAGAAAATGTCCCTTTTTAAATTAAAGATAATCATATCAAAGCGGCTATTTATTTTCTTACCCTATTCATGTTGATTAAATTGTAGGAGGAACTTTGTCCCAATCATAAAAACTATTAATATAATCTTTAGTAGTGAAAATTGGTTCTGAAGTACATAAAACGGCTATTTATATCTCATAAATCTACTGAATGAGCATTTAATCCCTAATTAACACTGAAAGGGATACAACAGATACGTGCAATATCATCCTAAACAACACTGTCAATCCCCGACATGCCGTTTAGCGGTTAGGTATTTTCTCAACGATGCGACATAGCTTGTTAGACCTTCTGTTTTATAACAAGCATGGTATTTTTCAATATCACTTCTATTGACTAAAAGAGTGTGCATACCTAAGGATTTTGCAGTAGTAATACTTGCAACTTGTAGATCCTAAAAAGGGCTTCATTGGCTTTCAAACCAAAGTGTTCGCAGATAGTCTCAAATACATGCTAGCGAAGCTTTATTTTGAAACTGTTAGTGCCTCACTGAATACTTCATAAAAATCATATAAATTAATTTTTTAAGACTCTTGCTGCATAATCAACCACCGCTAGGTTTTGTGCGTAATTATTAAAGAAGAAAAGTCGAGTGTAGTGCCTAGGCAAAACATGATCACCCGTGATCTGTCGATCTTACCTCATCAGCCCTAGAATGAAATAAAATCAAAAGCCTTAATTGCACATTATTACCTGCTCAGTTTATCAAAACTCTGTTTTCCAACTCCTTGAAACGTTATCAATCGTTGATAAATTCACTGAATAAAAATTAGTCAAAGCGTTTGTATGACCTAATATAATTTAATGATCTGGCGAATTCAAAGTATAGATCTTGTCGTTACTTTAGGCCTTATTCATAGGTTGGACTTTAAGAAATAATGGGTTTTAACCCGTATTGTAATCGTCCCGTTTTTTTATCTCTGTCAGGGGGTGCCCGTTTGGCATATTTTGACAGAAAATGAATTGTGCTTTTCCACGTTTTTTTGAGCTTCGATAATATGTTTTGCGTTATCAATTCCATCAGGGGATAAAACCAACCCTGTGTATTTTTAGCAACCATAAACGTCGATAACTCAACGCCAGTAAGTTGCTGAACACTTAACCCTATACGTCGTTTAACCAACAATGAGAGTAAACTGCTCCAGACCAACCCTTCCATCATTGTCGCTTTTCGAGTGTTAAATTTTTGTAAGTTACAATATGATTTCCACTCTTTAAAGAGGAGCTCAATTTGCCAGCGTAATTGATAGAGTTTAATCACCTTTTCAGCACTAAACTGCTCTCTATCTAAATTCGTTGCCCAATAAGTCGGTTCATCTTTTCCTTCCGGCCAACTGGCAATTAATCGATAATTTGTTTTCCCTTCTACGTCCATGTCCACAATGCCGCTACGGCGAATATGCTTCTTAACCGCTTTCTGTTTTATTTTTTGAAACCGTTTTAATGGCTTACCCGCTTTATTGAATCCAGCAACAACCATCGGATTAACTGTTGTTTTAGCACGTACAACATAAGCGCCTCCAGCCTGGTCTATCTCATCTAAATATGAAAGCTTGAAATAACCTCGGTCAGCCAGCAATAACCTACCTGCTAATGCGTCTGCATCGGGTAAAAAGTCATACTCCGCTTGACTATCAGGACTGATAGATACTTGCTCAGGGTAGCCTTTCAATACGTCCCAGCTAACATGAACCTCGATGGCTGCGGGGCTAATTTTGGTAAAGCGACCTTTGAAAATATCTTTTAAGCTATCGTGAACAGCAAACGAGCTACCATCTTGTAATACGATACCTTTAAAGGCTGATAACTCAACTTCAGTGCCAAGCACTTGTTGCTGCCAATCATTGACAGCAACCCCAATTAACTCTTTTATCAGTTCAACAAATTCCGGTTTACTCAGCTGATTATGAAAAGGCTTATACTGCACATCTGTTTCAGTTAATTTTACAAAATAACGATGTAAATCTGTTACCGTATCGACTGATTTATCACCTAAAGCAGTGATTAACGACATCACCAATTCAAAAGGTTTAATAATTCGTTTTCGGTTACAAAAGTTAACATTTTTACCTATTTCATTAATTTTTAATTCATTAAGCACTTTAGTTATTTGCAGTAACTCAGTATTATCTTTATTCATGCTCTGATTTGCTCATTGATAGTGGTTTGGCGATTACTATCAGATCAAATTCAGAGCATGTTTTCAACTGATTTTCTTCTTAAGATCCAACCTATGAGGCCTTATTAGCTTTGCTAATCACAATGTCATCTATGCATTGCTATTAAAAATATCAAAGTCGTCTGTTAGATGAGTAACACCGCTTAATCGACTATTTTTTCAAAATGCTGATTTTTAAGATATATATACAACTACTTTAATGTGAATATTACTCGTTAAGTTATTAAACAACTAAAAAATAGATTTGAGATATTCAATAACATGAAGTGCGAATAATTAACATTTACAACAAAGGAAGGTTAGTATTAGTATGGACAAAAGATTAAAGAGCGCTCTTATATTGAACACAGTAGTTTCATTAACTACGGCTTGCGACGATAACTCTATAGATAAGGTCGAAGTGTTAGCACCAATTTCGATTGGTCAGTTAGAAGTGCCTGTTTCAGGTCATAAAATATGAAACTCAAACTATCACAGGAATAACCGATGAAACTGGTTCATTTGAATATCGAAACGGAGAAACGATCACTTTTAGTTTGGGGCAATATAGCCTGACAGAAGTTGAGACAAATGCCAATATTAAACTAGCTTCTCTGGTCGGAGAGGAAAGATACCAAGAAACTCAAAGTGTTAAATTATTGTAGGCGATGATCGCTCTTGAACAAGATAACGACGTATATAATGGGTTAGCTTTAGATACTTCTGATTTGAATGAAATAAACACAAAGTTTACAGATATTACTGACCGTGAATATACAGATATTACCAATACGCTAGGAGATGCAAAAGTTTATGCATATTTAAAATGGATGAATTTTGATCGCAATATCATCTTGTCTGCCGGTAACCACCATACACTCGGTTTATCAGCACAAGGTAAACCTTTCAGTTTCGGTGAAAACTATGCTGGCATTGTTTACGCTGAATCTCCAAGTCATTATTGCGGTAGCGAGCTACGTTTTAAGTTAGGTCGTGAATCTGATATGGATTTAGAACCCGGTACAGAACTTAATGAGGACGGGAAAGACACCTTAACTGAAGCAGAGAATGAATGTTATATCGAAGGAAATATTAAGCGTCAATATGGGTTATATAATGCCGCCTCAGGTTGGATGACATTGAGTGATGAATCATTAAATTTTAAAAGTGTTTCAACTGATCAGGTTGATGGTGCTTTAGTAACAACCGAGGGCAGATTATTTGTTTTCGGTCCGAATTTTAGTGGTGAACTAGGGACAGGTAATAAAAACCCAGTAACTACACCTATTGAAGTGACATTACCTAATGGAGAATTAGCGGTTTATGCAACTTCAGGAAGTAATAGTAGTTTCGTGGTAACACGTTCTGGGAAACTTTATTCCGCGGGAGATAATGGCAATTTGCAACTAGGGCGACTTGAAGATTCCACTGATGATCAAAGCACCTTTGGTTTAGTGCTTATACCGGCAGATGAGGTTGTGGTCGATGTTGCAATACGTGATATGCATGTTTATGCATTGACAGATCAAGGTGATGTCTATTCTTGGGGTAATAACACTAGCGGTGGTGAACTTGGAGACGGTTCTATTAGTGTTGACCGTTCTACACCTGTAAAAATTCTTGAGGGAAAAGATATCATTGCTATTGAAGCGGGAGCTGATTTTGGTCTAGCCGTTGATAATGCAGGTATCGTTTATGGTTGGGGCAATAATAGCTATGGTGCATTAGCACAAGGTACGTCGACTAGTACTGGTTTTGTCTATAAAGTATCGGATATTGCAAATATCTTGCTACCTGAAGTAATAGCTAACTTATCGACAGGATCTGCAGCGATGGGGGATGATCGACTGATTAGTTTCCAAGGTGGTAGTCGTAATGCACAGGGCTTAAGTTTGAAAGGGGATGTTTATTCTTGGGGAGATATGGGAGCGGGTTACATGGCGAATGGCTACGAAACTGATGTTAGTGGTATTGAACGTCAACTTGCTATTGAACCCGTTAAAGTAGCTGCCTTAGATGAGCTCTTTATTGCTTCTTTAAGCGCTAATACATCAAGTCACTTTGCGGTTACAGATCAGAATATTGTCTATGCTTGGGGATCAACTAGCGATGGCAGATTATCAGCAGTACAAGATGTATGTGCATCAACCAATGCGACGTTATATGGTGAAGAAGCCTCAGCTTCGGTTTGTTACACTCCTATTGAAGTCACAGTGACACCAAGTGTAAATTGATTTTTATTGAGTCGTCACATTTTAATGAGTTCCCACGGATCTTTATTTGAATCACCGTGGGAACTCATGTTAGTTTTTACTGAGTCGCTATATATTTCTGCGTGCAAAATCGAGGCGATCTAAAGGAAGGGCCCATAAATATTAAAATTTATTCAGCAGTTTCTTTTGCTAATTCAATGTAGATTTTACGTAACTTATTTGCAACTATCCCAGGAGTACCTGTTCCAATTGTTCTGCCATCAATTTCAACAACAGGCCAAACAAAAGTCGTTGCTGAACTGACAAAAGCTTCACTTGCTTGATGTGCTTCTGTAACGCTGAAAAGGCGTTCCTCAATAGTGATTTTCTCTTTTTTGGCAAGCGTTAATAAAGCTTTACGGGTAATGCCATGCAAAATATCATTGCTTAATGGACGAGTGACCAAAACACCTTCTTGCGTAACGATATAAGCATTATTCGAACTACCTTCGGTTATGTAACCATCTTCAACAAGCCATGCGTCGTCAACTTTTGCATCGGTTGCTGCTTTCTTTGCCATACAAGGTGCAAGTAAACAAACGGTTTTAATATCACGACGTTTCCAGCGAATATCTTCGATGGTAATCACTTTCATGCCTTTAACCGCTTTTGGCGTATCTAGCAATGAGCGCGCTTGTGTGAATAAAACTAATGTTGGTTTGACACCCGCTGGATAATCAAAATCACGGTCACCAGCAGAGCCTCGGCTTACTTGTAAATAAATACCACCTTCATTGAGATTGTTTTTTACGATTAAGCTTTTTTGAATTTTGGTGATTTCTTCAGTGGTAACGGGTAATGAAATCTGTAATTCATTACATGAACGTTGCAAACGAACCATATGGCCATCGTTATCAACTAACTTGCCATCAAGGACTGCTGTCACTTCATAAACAGCATCGCCAAATAAAAAACCACGATCGAAAATAGAAACTTTTGCTTCACTTTCGTTAATAAATTGACCATCTAAGTAGACGATACGTTCCATCATTTATACCTCGTTAGGTAGCAACAGTTTTATTATTGCTCTTGTCGTAAAACAGTTGCTATTGTCATAAAATAAAGTGGGAAATTATCCCCACAGTTCAACATCACAAACGTGCATTGAACTCGCAGTGAAAGTAAAAGGAAACTCTCTATCTTCAGCCAGTAGCAGTGGGCCATCCAAATCGACAACATCCACACCTTGTGCAACAATAAATGCAGGCGCCATCGCTAAAGAGGTGGCAAGCATACAGCCAACCATTACCTGTAGGTTTGCTTGTTGCGCTGCTTTTTTAAGTTCGAGTGCTTCAGTCAAGCCACCGGTTTTATCCAGTTTTATGTTAATCATGTCATAACGACCGATGATTTTTGGCAAGCTTGTTCTGTCGTGGCAAGATTCATCGGCGCATAATGTAATGGGTCTGGGCAGATATTCCAATGCAGCATCATTATCCGCAGGAAAAGGTTGCTCAATCATTTCAACACCGAGTTTGACCAATTCTGGAACAATTTCTAAATACAATGCTTCGTCCCAACCTTCATTGGCATCAACAATAATACGTGCCTTTGGTGATCCTTCTCGAACGGCGGTCACACGTGCAATATCACCTTCGCCCGCCAATTTAAGTTTTAATAGTGGACGATGGGCATTCTCAATTGCGGCTTTCTTCATGCACTCTGGTGTATCAAGTGAAAGTGTGAAAGCAGTGAGTAATGATAAAGGTTGCGCCACAGGTATGTGCTGCCAAATACGTTGCCCTTGTTGTTTACATGCTAAATCCCAATAAGCACAATCTAAAGCATTACGAGCAGCGCCTGCTGGTAATAAAGATTGCATTTGCTCACGGGTTAAACCAGATTCAATCTTAGCGACCAAGGTTTCAAGTTCAGCGAGTACCGATTCGATCGACTCACCATAGCGAGCATAGGGAACACATTCCCCACGACCGACATATTCACCTTGCTGTAGTTCGACGACAACTACATTGGCATGGGTTCTACTGCCTCGAGATATGGTAAAAGTACCGCGAATAAGGAAGCTCTCGCTAACAAGTTTAACCTTCATATTAAACCCCCTAGATTGCTTTTAATTTTTCTACAATACGAGAAACACCTTCACGGAAAGGGTCAACAGCAGGTAAAGCAAATTTAGCTTCAATGTCTGTTAAGTATTTTTCAGCTTCAGCTTCTGACAAATTGGAAGTGTTTACAGAGATACCAACAAATTGAGCATCGGGGTTGGTAATACGTGCAAAAGTAAGGTTGAGATCCATACAGGTTTTTAGGTCAGGTAAAGGATATGTTGGTAAACCGCGCATATGTTCTCGTGTAGGTTCGTGACATAAAATCAATGCATCAGCTTGTGAGCCGTGAATTAAACCTGCTGTAACACCTGAGAATGAAGCATGAAATAATGAACCTTGACCTTCAATAACATCCCAATGATCTGGAGTATTATCTGGCGCAATAGTTTCTACCGCGCCAGCAATAAAGTCAGCCACCACAGCGTCAATACTCACGCCAGATCCACTAATAAGAATACCTGTTTGACCCGTCGCTCTAAAACTTGCATTCATATTTTGTGCAAGCATCTCTTTTTCAAGTGCTAAAGCGGTATACATTTTACCTACTGAGCAGTCAGTGCCGACTTGAAGTACGCGCTTACCTGTTCGTTTTAAACCACTTGCCACGGGGAATGTTTGTGTTGGGAAGCGAACATCAAACAATTCACGGCCTAAGCTATCTGCTAATGCTTTAAGTATTGGAATATCGTTTAACTTATTGTGCAGGCCTGCTGCTAGGTCAAAACCTGCTTCAAGTGCTTGCGTCAAAATTGAAATCCATTGCTCAGAGATTATACCGCCACGGTTAGCAACGCCAATAACTAATGTTTTAACGCCAGCTGCTTTCGCTTGTGCAATATCCATATCCGTCAAACCACAATCAGCAACACATGAGTCCATGCGAAATTGACCAGCACAATATTCTGGATGCCATTGGCTTATTCCCTGAGCAACTTTTGCTGCAAGAGGATCTTGTGCATCACCTAAAAATAGTAAATAAGGTTTTTTGATTTCCATTTTTTTGATTCCTATTGGTAGTAAAACTAACCTCATTGGTTAACGTTTAGTTGCTGATTGAAACGACCTAATATTAAACTTATCATTAGTCAGTTAAATTTAATACAGCACCTTTTGTGCCATAAATAAATATTAATTAACTTCTACTCTGTAAAAATAAGAGAAATTTTTAGTAGGAAAAACAATAGAATAAATACAACAGAAGAAAAAACTGTTAATCAAAAATATAATCACCATAGTAGTTTTTAATGTTATTTTTTCGATATTTTTAGTGTTTAATACTGGAACGTATTTCTCGATTTGTAGTTGAAAAAAGTAAATTTGGTTAACTTAGGGTTTAATATTATTGTTTGATTATGCGAATATTTTTTAAAAAAGTTATTTTTCGCACCATTTTTGATCTTTTGGGCTATTTTGGTGCATTGGATTTAGAGTGGCTTAATTTGTAAATGTGTCATTGTAAACTTAATAACTTGCATTTTATTATCCGAATCTGCTGCTACTGCACGGTAATAAAGAGCAGTTAAGCTGTTAAATAAAAGTATTTGGTTTAGGAGCGAGTATTTACGGTATATGGGGAAGTTATGCTGCAGGATAAAATTTTTAATAGTGCTTTATTTAACTGGTTTAATGGTGTGCTTTTATAATAGGAATCGACATCCAAACAGCCTGAACAGGTTCATGTTTAACCTTTAGCTCGAACCTTTTAAAACTAGCTTTTAAATGATATCTGGTTTTATTTTGTTTGGTGTCACAGCAAAAGCTTGAATCCAATTTATAGTGCATATGTCATAATGTGTTCACCATCATAGCCCACGTATTTATAACATATCCAAACAACACTATTTCAAGCCATTGGAAGTAGGGAGTAACAGAGAAATAGGAGCTCTAATATGTCACAAAATTATGTTCACCGATTAAATGTCGTTTTATTTAGTGTGAAAGCATTACGTTGGCTTTTAATCTTGGCGACTCTTCTCTTTTTACTCGGTTTATTTCTGCCCATGATCACCATTTCTAAGTTTATGGTTATAAATAACTCCATTTCGATTATCTCTGGTTTAGCCGAACTGGTTAGTCAGGGACAAATTTTAATTTTTTTGACTGTCGGTATATTCAGTGTGGTATTACCTATCTGTAAAATTGGATTTCTATTTCTATTATTACAATCGAATATAACCTCTACCAAACAATACAAGAAATTACTTTACTTGATGCACGAATATGGAAGGTGGCTATGTTGATTGTCACGGTAAAGTTAGGTGTTATTGCCAGTATCCAAGTGCATGCGGGCCTTTATTTATTTGGTATTGCAGTACTGTTGTTAATGTTTATCACCAGTAACGTGTCTAAATTAAAACTAAAAAAAACAGACGATGAAAACGAAATACAGCGTGATGACTATATTATTAAGGAATAAATAATCATAAAGATAGCCAAGATTCAAGAAAGTCTAACTCAGCAACCACCTACTTTTGTAGGAGGTTGTTGAGTTTATAAACTTGTAGGTAGTTAATTAGTAACAGTAACCGAAGAGGGGCATTTATGTTTCTACTTACAAGTTTAGAGGAAAAGATGCTGCTGAACGTTCAATATTTCCGCATGCTCTTTGCACTACTTCTAAATACCCAGTAAGCAGCAGGCTTTAAGTAATTTTTCCGCACCAGGCCCCATAAATGCATCGGTAATGTTACTCTGCACAAATAATCCGTTCGCGGGCTAAATCATAACACCAGTTATAAATAATGGCATACACTAAGAAGAAAACGACCACGCCAATATCCATTATAAATACAGTCCAAAAATCTAATTGCAGTACCCACATCATTAATGGCAGTGTCACAATAATCATTCCAAATTCAAAACCAATACCATGACTAATACGCATTTGAAATGAACGCTCTATACGATTTTGTCCGAACAGTTGGTCGAATACTAAGTTATAAATATAATTCCAAACCATTGCCAACACTGATAAACCTATTGCCAATCCGGTAACTGATGCGATCCCTGTATCGGTAAATACTAAGGCGGCAGTTATTACAAAAAATAAGGCTATCGCTTCAAATAATATACTGTGTAAAATTCGTTCTTTAGTTTTCATATCAATCTCGTTATGTTTTAGTTTGGTTGTCATTAATTTGTTGTAAGTCTTAACTAAGTAGTGGTTAGCTACTTATTGGTTGTTATAATAATCATTAATTTTGAAAGAATATAGTTAGTTACCATCAGGAAAAGTGATATGTATAATTTAGAACAGTTAAGAATGTTTGTTGAAACCGCACAGTCAGGTTCATTCTCTGCCTGTGCTCGTCAGTTGGGGAAAGTGCAATCTGCTGTCAGTCAGGGTATCGCAAATCTAGAAGTCGAGCTCAATACTACCTTGTTCGATCGCACCAGTCGTAAACCTTCACTAACCCCTCAAGGAGAAAGGCTATTACCTTTTGCTATCGCAATTCTTCAGCAAACTTATGAGCTCGATTCTGTCAATAATGCGTTAAATTTATCTCATGAAACAAATATAAAAATGGCGGTTGATGATTCATTATTGCCAATGACAGCAAGCCTACTTAGTGAGTTTTCAACTAATTTCCCTGGGACAGCATTAGAACTGTATGGAGTATCCACCTCTGACGTTTTAGACCTAGTACAAACTGGGCGAGCCGATTTGGGGTTAATGTTCTCTAGTAGTAATTTTCCGCAACAAGTGGATTTATGTTATATCGGTAGTTTGCCGTTTAATGGTGTTGTGAGCCCTACACATTCACTGGCAAGTTTAGATGTGGTGACGGTTTCAGATTTGATCCCTCATCGTCAACTATTGAACCGTGGGCTCGAAGGTCAGGCCGCAGCGCAATGCCCAATCATCTCTTCACATATTTGGCGGGGTAATACATTTAACGCAGTTAATACCATGGTAATGGAAGGACTAGGGTGGAGTTATATACCCGCTTATATGGCGAAACAATATGAATCTCAAGGGAAGATGGTCAGAATGAAGCTAAGTTTTGATCATAAACCTTGGCCTGTGCAGATTGAACGGGTAATGACCAAACAAAAGGAAAGAGGGCCTGCGTTACAATGGTTGGCAGAGGCTGTCACACAATTGCTAGATAACTAACGTGATGCCAAATCAGTAAATTACTGTGATCATTTAATTTCAACTGGATAAGTGTCTTTGGTATGTTGATGGCATTCAAGTTGTAAATTGTCATTCATAGAGGTAATTGGAGATAATTATATAACAAAGACAACTGCATATCACAAAGACTACTGGGTATCATAAGGACAATTTAGGCTGTATAAAATCTATAAATGCCGATATACGTCTAGCTACAGAAGATGATTTATAAAACACAGCATTAATCTGTTCTCGCTCGGTATTGATTAGCTTTCCATGCTCTAATAACGGTATTAATCTACCCGCAGCGATATCGTTTTTGACCATAAAACCGGATAAGCAAGCAATGCCATTCCCTGAAAGGGCGAGTTGACGTACTGTTTCACCGTTACTGGCTGTCAATGAAGGGGTAATATAATCGCTTCCAGCAAGCGGCCAACGGTTTAATACTTTGGCGCCCGTAAAACCAATCAATTGATGACCTGTTAATTCACTGTGTTGTTTTGGTAAACCTCTTTTCGCCAAATATTCTGGTGATGCCACGATATATAATAAACTTTTTCCTAGCGGCCTCGCATACAAGGTTGAGTCACTTAATTTACCAATACGGATGGCCATGTCAGTTCTTTTTTCTAACAGATCTACAACCCCCTCATTGGAGGTGATCTCTAATTGAATATCAGGAAATGCTTTATTAAAAGAGTGGATTAAAGGTACCAGTTGATGCAAAACAAAAGGGCTGGCTGCATCAACACGTAATTTCCCAGCGGGCAACTCTCCTCGAGCGACGAGATCTTCTTCTGCATGCTGAATTTGTAATAACCCAATACGAACCGAGTCAACAAACTGTCTGCCTTCATCGGTTAACTCAACACGACGTGTGGTGCGATTTAAAATAGTAACAGCAAGCTGTTTTTCTATTTTACTGACAGCACGAGAGACTTTAGCAACTTGAATATCCAGAGCCTCTGCCGCAGCAGAAAAACCGCCACTGTCGATCACTGCCAATAAAATCTGTAAGTCGTCTGAACGAGTCAGCATGTTGTTATCCCTTCTTATATTTGCAATTTTTACAAAAGTAATTTGTTAATAATGCCATTTATTACAAAATAAAACTAAACAATAATGCTTTCCAAACAAAACACCCATTTAATTTATTGTAAACAGAGAAAGAGGAAAAATTATGCCTTTAGCATTATTTGCATTGACGCTTAGCGCCTTTGCTATTGGAACAACCGAATTTGTTATTGTTGGGTTAATACCAACAATGGCGCAAGATTTGAATGTATCGTTGCCATCTGCGGGTCTGTTAGTCAGCCTTTATGCACTAGGGGTTGCCGTTGGAGCACCAGTATTAACTGCATTAACAGGTAAGTGGAATAGAAAGCATGTATTACTGGCTGTGATGGCACTTTTTGTCGCAGGTAACTTACTGGCATGGCAAGCCCCAGGTTATGAAACATTAATTGGCGCTCGACTATTAACTGGTTTAGCGCATGGTGTTTTCTTTTCTATCGGCACCACCATTGCGACTGGGTTAGTTTCAAAAGAGAAAGCCGCGAGTGCGATTGCCATTATGTTTACAGGTTTAACTGTGGCATTGGTAACGGGAGTACCGCTCGGGACTTATATTGGCCAAACCTTTGGCTGGCAAGCAACGTTTTTAGTGGTGGCACTGTTAGGTTTGATTGCACTCATTGGTAGCGCATTGTTAGTGCCAAATAACTTAAAGCAAGCAACAGCAAGTAAGATTTCTACACAATTAAAAGTCCTTTCAGAGCCTCGCTTACTGTTGGTGTATGCCATCACAGCGATTGGTTATGGTGGTTCATTCATCGCATTTACTTATTTGGCGCCTATTCTGGAGCAAATCTCAGGCTTTGACTCAAGTGCGATCAGTTTGATTATGCTGGTTTATGGTGTTTCTGTTGCAGTTGGTAATATCTGGGGCGGAAAAATGGCAGATAAAATGGGGCCAATTAAAGCGCTTTCCATTATTTTTACAGGACTTGCGACGGTGTTGCTAGTATTCAGTGTTACGGCGGTTAATCCAGTTGCTGCTGTGGTCACTATTTTAGTGTGGGGCGCTTTTGCGTTTGGTAATGTCCCAGGTTTACAAGTTTACGTTGTCAAACTAGCCGAACAACACACACCTAATGCAGTGGATGTTGCATCTGGTCTTAACATTGCCGCATTTAATGTCGGTATTGCACTAGGTGCTTGGGGTGGTGGTTTAATCGTTGAAAGTGCAGGCCTTATGAATACACCTTGGGTGGGGGCGATTGTGGTTTTATTGGCGTTAGTATTAACCCGCTTTAGTGGCAGTTTAGACAAAAAAGCAGAGCAGAAAGCTTTGTTAGTACAAACTGCTTAAGCGCCTTTAGCTTAATAAGAATAAGAAGAAGTGGTAACGATAAGGTGCCACTTCTTTTTGCTTTTAGGCGATTCTCCATCTCTGTTATATTTTTGAAAGCCTAAATCAGAAAGCCCTAGCGGCTAGTTATAAGAAAGCTCTCACGGCATAGCATAACGTTGTCATCAGTGTTCGTATGAGACATCAATGTCTCTTTATCTGTTTTGGTAAACAGTGCTTAGTTATTAGAAGCTGTGTTTTCGAAATTTGATACTAAGAAATCTATTAAAGCGCTTATGGTGGCACTTTGCAGTTTATTTGAAGGGTAAATAACATTTAACGGTAAGGGGGCAGCAGCAAAATCGTTGAGCACCTCTAGCAAATTACCATTCGCTAAATCTTCTCGCACATACAGTTCTGGGAGCATGGCTAATCCTAAGCCCGCTTTTGCAAAGGATAAAATACAGGCAGATTCATTAGTTTCTATATCACCTTTTACTTTTATGCTTTTAATTTGATGGTCAATCTTGTATGACCAACGTTTGGGATTTGCATGTCCAGTATTCACAATACAATTATGTTGATAGATATCTTTTGGTTCGTTTAGTGATGGGCTCTTTTTTAAATAATCACTACTGGCCACGGTTTTAAAGGCAATCTCACCAATTTTACGCGCGTAAAAACTAGAGTCAGACAAATGCCCAGCCCTAATTGCAATATCGAAACCTTCCTCAATAAGATCTACTTTTCGGTTCATCAAGGTTAAAGCAATATTCACATCAGGATGTTGGGCTTTAAATTTCAACAACAGTTTCGGAACAATAAGGTTACCAATCATCATCGGCGCGGTAATTTTTACTTTTCCCGTCAGTTGCGATTGATCTTCTTTTAATACTTGCAACGCTTCTATTTGGCTAGAGATATCCGCCATTTTATCCAGATATTGTCTACCATTATCAGTCAGGTGTAATGAGCGAGTAGTACGATAAATCAATCTTACCCCGAGCCATTTTTCCAATTCACTAACTTGGCGACTGACCGCCGACGGCACAAGGTTTAAGTGATTTGCTGCCCGTGTGAAGCTCTGATCTTCAACTACCTGTTGAAAAATTTTAATCGATTTGACGATATCCACGTTTTGTAATTCCCATACGGCACTATTAATCAGAATTTATCACAAGTGAATTCATATTGGTGATATTTTTTAATGTAATGATTAGGCGTAGCATCCAATTCAACATAGCGACGTAATAAATATAAATTACATCATAACGATAACAATCAGAGGTAAAACATATGAAAGTAGTATTAGTTGGCGCAACGGGCACAATTGGGAAAGCGATAGTTAATGAATTAAAAGATCATGACGTGATCCGTGTTGGTTTCAAAGGCGGTGATTACCAAGTTAATATTGAAGATCGCAGTACTATTGAAGCGCTTTTTAAAGAAATAGGTACGGTTGATGCCATTATTTCTACCACTGGCCTAATCGCATTTGCACCGGTAAAGGAACTTGCTTATCAAGATATTAAACAATCTTTAGATAATAAGGTGATGGGTAATATTAATTTATTTCAAATAGGTAAAGAGTACCTTCGCGAAGGCGGTAGCTTTACATTTTCATCTGGTTACCTTGCACAAAATCCAATGGCTGGTGGTGCTGCGGTGAGTATGGTTAATGCAGCACTAGATTCATTTGCAAAAGCGGCTGCTTTTGAATTAGGTATGAGTCTTCGTGTCAATACGGTTAGCCCTCGCTTTGTTAAAGAGACGATGGAGTTAATGGGCATGGACAGTAGCGATGGAATTTCAGCCGCAGGTACAGCAAAAGCGTATAGACATGCAATACAGAGCAAAGAGACAGGGCAAGCATTCGATGTTGTAGATTATCTATAACAAGTGATAAAAGTAAGCTCCAATAGAGTTGGAGCTTATAATATATCCTGTATTTAACTATTTTAACGACAGCTCTCTGTCTACTTAACAACCTATCTAGACGTTTAATTTCAACGATAGCTATGTAATTAACTATCGCCTACCAGTCCAGTAGAGCCATTACAGTAATACGCTGTTTGTAAAATGTGTACCTGATTACGTCCTACTAACCTTTAGATAACTTATTAGCTAATTAATCATTTCACCAAAAGATAATTATTTCGTAAAAAAAGAGAAGAAATACAACCTATTAGAATATAGTGATGCTATGGTGATTGCATAGCGGTTACATTGTGATGTCTAATGATTGCGTATTGATGGCATGCACAAGTAGTTGATAGATGGAGAAATAAATGCACATCCCAAAGGTTGGATTTAATCACAATAAAACGCAGCAAGCTGAGTTTGAAATATTTGGACTTGAATCGCTTTATCAACGTAACTTTGAACTTGCCACTCATCATCCTGAGCATCCCCATCGTATAAGCTTTTTTAATCTTATTTATATCGAGGAAGGAAGCGGCACGCATATGGTCGATTTTAAAGAGTATCCATTGTCTCCTGGGTCGTTTATTTTTATTCAGCGGGAGCAAGTGCATGCCTTTGATTTTGTCTGCAAAGTAAAGGGAAAGATTATACTTTTTACCCAGTCATTCTTAGATCAGGTGCATGCTAATATGCGTTTGCCGAATTACACTCCGACGCACCTTAATAGCCAACACACACCATTAATCAAGCTGGATAAAGAAAATAATCAGCGCTGCCAGACATTAATCAATTAGATGATTAAAGAAAATCTTCATGCTCAATCTGACCCTTTGATTCTTATGTACCTCTTCTCTACGCTTTCACTGATGCTGCATCGCTTAAGGCCAGAACTGCGTCCCGATGTGCTATCACAGGGGCAAAGTATTAAATTTGCTCGGTTTTTGGATCTGCTGTTTATTCATTTTAATAAGATAAGAGATGGCAACTGGTACGCCAGTCAGATTAATACCACCTATAAAACCTTGAATCAAATCTGTAAGCTGGCAACCAATCTCACTGCTAAACAGCTTATCGACTCCTACACCATTATTGAGATAAAACGCTGTTTAGTTGTCAGTAGCATAACATCTCAACAAGTTGCTTATGATTTTGGCTTTGAGGATGCCAGCAACTTTGTTAAGTACTTCAAGAAACAGGTCGGGTTGACACCAAGTCAATTTCAGAAAAAGTATCTGAAACCCGTGTTGTAAGAATAGGCGAGTTGTTGTTTTAGAGCATCTGAAAAGTTAACTTTACACTATTATCTCGTATTGCATATTAATGAAGTAGAAGTTAATTCATTTAGTGAAAGTGTTTGCCAGCGTTAGCGTACTTCATCTTCAACGCCATTACTTGCTGCGGGTTGGTTAAACAATGAACCTACTTCTAAAGCGGAATAGGCTACCGTGATTGCTATTATGTATTGCTAATTGGCGTTAACGAGTAGCCGATATATCTCGGTTTATGCGTGTTATTAATGAATCTATTGCTCCTAAAGTCAATAATAAAGAGGGGCATGTGGGTCTCGAAAGGGCGTTTCAAGCTGTAAATGTTGTTAACTGATTGATTTATTACGACTTTAATTCTATTCGTGCAAAAATAACCACAAGTGTGAAGTCTCTGAATACACTTCTACTTAGGAGTGAGTTCACTGTGTTGCTTTTAAATAAGAGCACAGTGATAAGTATTGTGGTCGTCCTTATTTCTATTGATTTTGTGCAATTTCAATTCACTCTCGTGTGTTGAAGCAATTATTAATAGTTTGGCTATGACGATTTTGAAAACTCTTGAAGTGCTTTGAACGCTGCATCTGCTTTGTTTTTTTGAACAAAGATGTGATCGTGATAGTAACCTGCTATTACGTTAGCACTGATACCATATGAGGCAAGTTTATTTGCAAAAGCTGCTGTTAACCCTACGGCCTCAAGGCTGGAGTGTACGGATAAGGTGATCAGGCTGAATACAGCATCAAAATCTAACTTAGCTTCCGTCGCTTTATGCTCTTCCAAAACCAGAGTTAAACCTTCCTTTTCAAGAAAAGTTGCTATTGGTTGTAAGGGTAAATAATCTAATAATGCTCCGTTCACTGTGCAAAATACGTAGTTTCCTTCAATAAGCTCTGGTGACATAGATTTTAATAGAATGTCCAAGTCTGTAATAGCAGTCATGATTGTTATCCTTAAATAATAGCGTTTTGTTGTTTTTTAAAAAAACTACAATAAACATTAACTGTGCATAAGTGAAATTAACAATATTAATCTATTATCAGTAAAGCTAATGTGATAATTGTGTATTTGATGCTTATGTTGAGTAGATTAGTAGATTAGTAGATTAATAAGCATTAATCATGCTTTTAGGTAGAGGGGACCCGAAACTTTAGACTTAAACTAGGGTCTCCTAATGAGTGACCGAAACTCTATGTAAGCCATACATCACCTTGACCAAGTCACTTTGTGACCACTAGCGACTTAGTTTTCTAATTACCTTATAATTTTAGAATTAATAATAAATAAGTTATAATTTCATTTATTTATCTCAAGATGTAATTATGTCTAAATCATTAAAGCAACCCGAGTCACTTAAGTACCTTTCTGCGTATTCGCCTCAGGTGCAAACTCAAATACAGACCCTACTTGATCAAGATAAATTAGGGGAATTTTTGTTAAAAAAATACCCCCATCAACATAATATTAATAACGATAAATTATTGCGTGATTATGTAATGGATATTAAAAACCGCTATTTACGTAAGTCATCGCCGCTTAGTAAAATCATTTATGATAAAAAAATTCACGTAGTAAACAACGCACTGGGTTTACATACTTTTGTTTCAAGAGTGCAGGGTAGTAAATTAAAAAGTAAAAATGAAATCCGAGTGAGTGACGTTTTTAAAGTTGCACCTGAACCATTTTTAGAGATGATTGTGGTTCATGAATTGAGTCATATTCGTGAGAAAAATCATGATAAAGCTTTCTATCAGTTGTGTGAGCATATGTTGCCGGATTATCATCAATTAGAGTTTGAAATGCGCTTATATTTAACGCAGTTAGAGCTCAAAGGCGGGATTTACTAGTTTATCTACAGCAAGACTATATAGGGTTGTGATGGCAGAAAGCTAATTGACGGCTACTTATTTGTTCCTAAGTACGCTTTTAATTGCACCATCCCTTGATCTATTGACACTAATGCTTGGTAGTTAAAATCTTGTTTTGCGGCACTTATATTAAAGTAATGGCTGGTGGATAGCTGCTTTGCTACAAAGCGCGTCATGATTGGTTCATTGGTGTTGCTGGTGCGTAAGTACCACCATTCTAATAGAGTGCCAACTAAGTAAGCGAGGTGACTCGATATTCTAGCGGTGACTTTCGGTAAATTTGCTGCTGATAATATTTTATTGAGCATAGTCGCCATTAAAATAGGCTCATCGTTACTTAAAAAGTACGCTTTTCCTGCACACTGTGAATTTTTTTTATTCAATTCTACTGCGGCAAGCAGATGCCCATAAACGGCATTATCAATATAAATAGTATCTACTAATTTATCTATTTTACCCACTAGTTTTAACTTACCTGCCTTAGCGCGATCAATTACTCTAGGCACTAAATGCGGATCGTATGGCCCCCAAATAAGATGTGGCCTTAAGGCAACTGTTTTTAAATTTTCTGTATTTTGTTGTAGTACTTTCTGTTCAGCGACGGCTTTCGATAAGCCATAAAAATTAAGGAATTGTTTTGCGTAGGGCTGCGATTCATCAATGTTAGTTTCGTCTTCGCCACTAAAAGTGACACTGGGTGTACTGGTATAAACTAGTCGCTTAATATGGTTTATTCGGCATGCTTCAATAACATTCTCCGTACCCAGTACATTGGGTGTGAAGTAACTTTTTTTATCTCCCCATACACCGGCTTTTGAGGCAACATGAAATACAATCGAGCAACCTTGCATTGCGTCAATCAACGATTGTTTATCCTGTAAGTCACCTTGAATTAATGTTACACCAAGAGCTTGTAAATGTGGGTAATGTCCACGACAAAATCCAACGACGTTAATATTCGCTGCGCGTAAATAACGACATAGTGCCGTCCCTAAAAAGCCACCTGCACCAGTAACGAATATACAATCAACTTGCGTACTGAGTTTAGACAAAATGGACTGTTGCTGAGGGTGAAGATCAGAAAAGAGAAGGGGAGTTATCGCCATAATTTATCTCGTTGTAGTTAGTACTTAGCCATGTGAACCATATTGAATTTACTCAATTTGTTGCTGTGCCCATACCGCCAGTTTTTCTCTGAATATCTTAGCATTATGGCGAATATCCATTGGAAATTTTTTATGAATATAAAAAAGCTCAATACCTTGTGTTTGTGTATGTTGTTTAGCTATCTCTTGTAATTCATGAAATAACCGAGATGAATCATAAGTATTACTACTTTCAACTTCGATGCAAATAGCGGGAGTGACTTTTTTATCTATAACAACCGTCACTAGTGCACTTCGTTTAATACTTTTATGTGTATTAAATATTCGTTCACAAGGAATAGAATAATAAGGTTTATTGTACGCTAGGTGATTAGATAAAACTTGATGGGCTTTGCGACCACACATCCATAATTTACCTTGGTCGTCCAGATAACCTAAATCACCCATACGGTGACGTACACCGTTACCATCTTTAATTTTAGCTTGTTTTGTTGCTTGCTGACGATGGTAATAAGCGGCACTTACTTGCGGACCTTTTACTACAATCTCACCTATTTCAAAGGGGGCTAATATTAACTGTTGGTGCCATGTATTTATATTTTGCTCAGTGTTCTTAATAATTTTTATGTCTACATGTTCAATAGCATGGCCCACACAAATGCCACCACCTTGTTCGGTAATGTTAGTGGTGGTTAATAATTGCTGACTACCGATTTTACTTATAGGTAATGATTCTGTCGCGCCATAGGAGTTAATCACCTCAGCATCACCGCTTAACATTCGGCTAAATAGATTAATTGCGTCTAAAGAAGCAGGTGCTCCTGCGGAAATAACACGTTTAATGCTAGACAAAGTGTGCTGTTGTTTTTGTCCTGCTTGGCCTAATACGTCTAATAAAGCCGGGTTCGCAAATAGGTTGCTACATTGATATTTTTCAATGGCGGCAAAAATATAGTTTGGATTGGCTTTAATTGGTTGGCTGGCATCCATATCTGGCACAATCGATGCCATTCCTAATGCGGGGCCAAATAGTGAGAATAGCGGAAATGTCGCTAAGTCCGCTTCACCCGGTTGAATTTTGTAATCATTTTTTAATACGCTGATTTGCGCCTCGAACATGCTATGGCTATAAACCACCCCTTTAGGGGTTCCAGTGCTACCGCTGGTAAATAAAATAGCAGCCAACTGATGGGGATTAAGTTGCTGCATTGAGTAGTGTTTAGCGCGAGGGTATTTTTTTAATATACTTGATAGTTGAATACCACCAAAAATAGCCGGACCATTAACATTAATAATATGTTTAATGGTTTGCTTACCCCATGAAAAAATTAATCTTGCAAGGTGTGCTTTGGGGATGCCGATAAAAGCATCAGGTTGTGACTCTTCAAAGCATTGCTTGAGGTTGTTAACGCCCATTCCAGGATCAACTAAAATGGGAATAATACCTGCTTTAAAAAGAGCAAAGGTAAGGTTAAAAAATGCGATACTTGGGGTAACCATAAGTACCGCTTTGTCGCCTGCTTTAAGACCCCATTGATTTAGTGCATAGGCGATATCATCGCTTTGTTGATGTAATTCAGCAAAGGTTAGCTGTTGATAAGTTAACCCTTTTATCGTCTTTTTTTGTACACTAACCGCAAGATTTTCAGGAAACTTTTTTGATGCTGTCACTAAGTGTCGGCACAAGTTCCCTTGTTTGTTATTTTGGTTTTTATTGGATATTTTTTGTGGTTTACGTGCATTGGACATTTATGTGTTCTTACTCATAAATGTTTTCACTATATCGATTACTTCACGACTTGCGTCTTCAAGAATATAATGACCGCAGTCTGCGAACTCGTGCACCTGTGCGTGTGGCATTTTTTGTTTCCAAACACTTAAAAAGTATTTATCAAAAACAAAATCCTGTAATCCCCAACAAATGACAGTCGGAACATTCTGAAATTGTTGCAAACCTGCATCAATACTTTCTACTAACTGGTAGTTGAGGTGATGCGGTAATAAAGGAATATCTTGTACAAATCGAAGTGTTGAAATACGATTTTTCCAGGAGTTAAAAGGCGCAACATAGGCTTTACGAATTTCATTAGGCATTTTATTGCGTTTTACACCTACGTATGAAGCTACTGACGAGAAGGCATTAAAACCACGTACAAGTACTGTGCCTAAGTACGTATTTCTACAAATCCATAATGGGATTGGAAATTTTTTCGACTTAGGTAAATTAAACGCGGCCGTATTTAAAATAACTAAACGTTTAATTCGCTCTGGGTGACGTGCTGCATAACCCATTCCGATCATGCCTCCCCAGTCATGTACGACTAAGGTAATATTTTCTTTTATATCTAGGCTATCCAGTAAGGTTTCAAGGTCATCGATACGTTGTGCCAATGTATAGTCATAGTCTTTATCTGATGGTTTATCTGATAAGCCACAACCGATATGATCCGGTACGATACATTGATAGTTTGAACTTAACGCGCTTACCAAATTTCGGTAATAGAATGACCAACTAGGGTTACCATGTACCATCACAACTGGCTCGCCAGAACCTTCATTTATGTAATGGTATTTTTGACCATTTAGGTCTAAAAAATTGCGTTTGAATGGCAATAAATTATCAAGACTCATGTTACCACTCCAATCCAAGCATCATACAATTCAAACCACTGCCTATTCCTAAGAAGCTGACATTGTCACCTTTTTGTAGAAACCCTTGTTCATCTGCTAATGCAGCGGTAACGGGCAGTGAAACGGTTCCCATGTTACCGAGGTATTGATAAGTCGGAAATTCTTTTCCAACGGGAATATTTAACGCAGCAAGGACCTGTTTTTGATTTGCAGAACCTACTTGATGACAAATTACTTTATCGACACTATCTACTGTCCATTGTTGCTGCGTTAAAAAATGTTGCCAAGTATCAAACGCTAAGGCGACACCTTCTTTCAGTAATGGGACTGCATTGGTACGCATAAACTCTCGATGTAATTTAAGACCAACTTCTTGTAAACCCCATTTACATAAATCATGATGTTGTGGAGCAGAAAGGTGGCTAGCACCTAATAGTTTGTGTTGACGTTGATTATCTAACTGCAATGAACCATCCGTCAGCAATACTGCAACAGCACCAGAGCCACCAGTTAACGTTGCCAGCGACTGTGAAAAATTTTGAATGGTAGGATTGGATATCATATTGTCGATAGTGATATCAACAATATGCCGTGCAGATTCGCAAGACACAACTAAACCGGCTTTGATTTGGCCTAATTCAATGCGGTTTGCGATGTCTAAAATACCCGATAACACACCTAAACATGCGTTACTAATATCGTAAATAGCGGTACTCTTATTAACACCAATTTCTGCAGCGATACGACAAGCTGTCGCTGGCTCATGTTGGTCGCGACATACCCCCGTATAAACAACTGCACCAATATCTTCTACATTAATGCCTGTTTCATTTAATGACTTTTTTGCTGCTTCGATGGCACCATCCGATAACCGATGATCACTTGGCCACCAACGTCTATCTTCAATGCCCGTTAAGGCAGCAAGTTGACCAGCTGGTATACGTAATTTTTGATATAAAGGCGCAAGACGAGCTTCTAAATCTTTACTTGAAACGACTTCTGGGGCTAATTCATAAGCCATACTATTGATATAAACGCGGGAATATTTCATTAAGTTGTAATTTTTCTCATTAATGCTTCAAAAAGGACCAATTTAATCAACCCTTAAACCGGAGGCGTAGGTTACCGTATATTCTGACTTTAACAAAGTCCAATCCTAAACTGACCGCTAAATACTGTTAATTTTGATCAAAATTAGCTCGTTTTAAGACTTTAACGGTTTGTTTTTGTTTATATAACTTAACCATTGACGCGGTATTTTCATTTTTTCATCAATATACTTTGCTACAGGTAAGCTTTCTTTATTTATTTTGCTTGCTAAAATCTCTGCTAATAAAGGGGCGCTACATAAACCTCGAGAACCTAAACCTGTTAATAAGTAAGCATTAGGTAACGATGCTATAGGGTAGTTGATAGACCCATTCATTTCATAACTTTTTTTAAGACTATCATAATCGGTTAATTCACCTACATAGGGGAAATGATCTCGGGTTGTACAGCGAATGGCTGTATGAGCTTGATCATTTAACACAATATTATCTACCCATGTTTTGTCTGAAATACACTTTTTTAATTTTTGGTGGTTATCGTTTTGCTCTGTTTCACGATACGCCGTATCACTATCATGGCGCTTAAATGTAGCTCCCATACAATGTTGGACTGCTATTGCTGGTGTTAAATAGCCTTCATGACACAGGGTTCGTTTTAATGCAGTAAGTTCAGGCGTCGACTCGATATGGCTGACTTGGCCACGTGCAGCGGATAGGGGGACGGCTCGACACTGTTGAAAGTTAAGTGAATCAAAGCCCGCCGCAATAACCAGAGTTTGATGCTTAAAAATACCTGTATTCTCTGTAGCACTTTCTGTTTGGTTTTGATGAGCCATCGCGTGTATTGACAAATCTATCATATCTTTAGCTGAGGTGTTTGTTGAAGTACTTGGCAGCTTTCTTTTTAATATCCATTGATCATTATTTTTATTTTTTGCATCTTGGTCATAGTAAATCTGCTCGATATGATGATCGCAATGAATAGTGACATTGTCATATTCAGCTAACAAGTGTGCTAACGAAATTATTAATTGGCGAGGACTTAACCATCCTGCTCGAGGATAATATAAAGCAGGGTGGTCAATTTCGACACCAGCTAATTGGTTTGTTGAGTTTGCATCTATCCAATGTACTAATTGTTCAGGTAAACCTGCCGTTTTTATTTTTTGTAATTTCTTAGTCGAACTTGAGTCGTATGCGAGCTGAATTAAGCCATTAAACTGATGTGCAAAAGGGTGACGTTGATTAATATCTTGGTAAAAATTTAACGCGAACTGGTAGGCATTACTGAATAATTGCCCGAGTGCATCATGCCGTTCATTCAAAAGAGGATATAAGGCTCCTTGTAAATTACCTGATGCTCCACTGCCTAGTGTTTTATCCGAACAATAAACTGTTACCTTGTGATCGCGTTTTGCTAAAGCAAGTGCTGTGCATAATCCAGCAATACCACCACCAATGATGGCTATGTCATTTACTACGTTAGGTACCGTTTTAATCGCTTCTTTTATGATCGTTCGACGGTCATCAATTGGGTTAATAGCATGGCCATCTATAGAGGTGCTTTCAGGTAGTTGTCCTACTAGCATTTCACGTTTTTTTCCGTAACCTTTACGTTTTAGCATAGTAAAACCGGCTTCATTTAACGCTCTTCTTACAAAGCCTGCCGCAGTAAAGGTGGCTAATGTTGCTTGTGGTTTAGATAGCGCCACCATTTTTTTAAATAATATTAGATGCCACATATCCGGATTGGTATTGGGGTTAAAACCATCAAGATACCAAGCATCTGCAA
The DNA here is from genome assembly GCF_014163575.1 of Psychromonas sp. SR45-3. Taxonomy (NCBI): domain Bacteria; kingdom Pseudomonadati; phylum Pseudomonadota; class Gammaproteobacteria; order Alteromonadales; family Psychromonadaceae; genus Psychromonas; species Psychromonas sp. SR45-3. The sequence continues at coordinate 39,205 of NZ_JACJDP010000005.1, read as the reverse complement.
TACCATTGTGCTCGTTACTCAGATTGTCTATTTGTTGATTAATATCACCAAACCATAAATCCAAAATAATATTACCACCATCAAAGAATAATCGATGACATCCGAGCAGTGGCATCGGATATTGCACCACAAGCGAGTCAAGTAATTCGCTAAATTGTGGCAATTTTTGCAGGCTTAACTGGATATCATTGCTAGTAAGCGGGTATTTTTCAAAGCTAATAAAATGTATACGTTGCAGTGGTTTGTCTATATTATTTTTTCTAAAATTGATGAACTGTTGTGCGCTATTAACAAAATTGAGACCCGAACCAAAGCCAGTTTCTACGATACAGAACTGTTTTTGTTTAAAATTAACCCATCTTTGAGCTAAATCGTTGCCTTCAAAAAAAACATATTGAGATTCGCAGTGACCTTGATTATTATTAAAATAGATATCATCAAACATAGTCGAATATGGCTCGGACTGATCTGACCAGTTAAGTTGTGCATGCTTAATTATATTGTTTTTGGCTTGAGACAAGTTATATTCCTCTATATATGCGATCATATTTCATAACAGTCAGGTTGATTTAAGAAAATTGGTTAACTTTTGATGATCATATAATTAGTCCCTCAAGCAATAAAGGCTTAATAATGAAAAGAGCAGTAATTACAGGTATCGGTATTGTTTCTAGTATTGGTAACAATAAAGAAGAAGTATTAGCATCACTTAAAAGTGGCAAGTCAGGCATTACATTTTCTGAACAATTCAAAGAAGTTGGAATGCGTAGCCAAGTTTGGGGTGATTTAAAAATCAATCCTTCAGAGCATATTGACCGTAAAGTAATGCGTTTCATGGGTGATGCTGCGGCATATACTTATCTTTCAATGCAACAAGCAATTGCTGATGCACAATTACCAGAAGACATGGTTTCTAATGTACGTACTGGTTTAGTAGCAGGCTCTGGCGGTGGTTCTTCAAAAAACCAAGTCGATGCATGCCAAATTATGAAAGACAAAGGGGTTCGTCGCGTTGGTCCTTATATGGTACCGCGCACGATGGCGAGCACAACTTCAGCTTGTGTAGCAACACCTTTCAAAATTAAAGGGATCAATTATTCAATGAGCTCTGCATGTGCGACAAGTTCACATTGTATTGGTCATGCCCTTGAACAGATCCAACTTGGTAAGCAAGATATTGTTTTTGCCGGTGGTGGTGAAGAATTAGATTGGACTATGGCTTGTGAGTTTGACGCAATGGGCGCACTTTCAAGCAAATACAATGAAACTCCAGATAAAGCATCTCGTACTTATGATTCAAAACGTGATGGTTTTGTTATTTCTGGCGGCGGCGGTATGGTTGTTGTTGAAGAGTTAGAGCATGCTTTAGCTCGTGGCGCTAAAATATATGCTGAAATCGTTGGTTACGGTGCAACGTCAGATGGTTACGATATGGTTGCTCCTTCTGGTGAAGGTGCGGTACGTTGTATGCAACAAGCACTAGCTACCGTTGAAGGCAAAGTTGACTACTTGAATACACATGGTACATCAACGCCTGTTGGTGATGTAAAAGAGTTAGAAGCGATCAATATTGTTTTTGGTGATAATGCGCCAAAAATCAGTGCTACTAAATCACAAACAGGGCACTCATTAGGTGCGGCCGGTGTTCATGAAGCAATTTATAGTTTATTAATGATGGAAAATGACTTTATTTCTCCTTCTTGTAATATTGAAGAAGTCGATGAGAAAGCGCTTAACCTGCCAATCGTTAAAAACAAATCAGAAGCTGCTAAACTAGATATTGTTATGTCTAATAGCTTTGGTTTCGGTGGAACAAACGCAACATTAATCTTTAAACGTTATCAATAAAGTTTAATATTGTAATTAAAAAAGGAGCTTAGGCTCCTTTTTTTGTTTTACTGGTTTGTTAAAGCACTTAAGCTTTACGTGGTTTTTGCTGATATGTCATTAAGATCATTTAACTTAAGAGCTAAAAGTGGTTGTTATAAGTAATCCTTTTGAAAAGTTGAAACGAATACTGGTTACTTGAATATAATATATGATTTGTACAAATTAAATTGGTTAAATGAATATGAAAATTTATATTGACGAAAATATGCCGCATGGCAAAGATTACTTTGACAGTTTTGGGGAAGTCATTACTTTCTCAGGCCGAGATGTAACTGCAGAACAGTTAAAAGATGCCGATATCTTGTTAGTACGCTCAATTACTAAGGTGAATGAAAGCTTACTCGCTTTGAACGAGCGTATTCAGTTTGTGGGTACTGCAACTATCGGTACAGATCATATTGACCAAGCTTATTTAAAACAACGTAATATTAGTTTTAGTAGTGCGCCGGGCTGTAATAAAATTTCGGTCGCGGAATATGTACTTAGTGCGCTTTTAATTTTAGCAGAGCGTAAACAGTTTGTGTTAAATGACAAAACAGTGGCGATTGTTGGTGCAGGCAATACTGGTAGTGCTGTTTACGAGTGCTTAACAGCAGTTGGTGTGACTTGTAAATTGTATGATCCACCATTACAAGCCGCTGGCGACCAAAGGGCTTTTTGTGATTTTGATGACGTTCTCGCTGCTGATATTATCTCTCTACATGTGCCAAAAACCATGCGCGGTGAGTATAAAACATTTCATCTATTTGACCATGAAATACTGCAGAAATTAAACTGCAATCAAATTTTAATCAATGCTTGCCGTGGCGAAGTAGTTGATAATAAAGCTCTATTATCTCTTGCACAAGAAGAAAAAGCCCCCATATTAGTATTGGATGTGTGGGAAAATGAACCTAATATCGAAAAAGCATTATTACCTTATGTTGAACTTGCAACGCCACACATAGCCGGTTATAGCTTAGATGGTCGTGTACGAGGTACTGAAATGTTATACCAATCACTTAACCAACATTTGAATCTACCGACAACTTTAAATAGTATTGATTTTAAAGCTAAAGCAAATATTACCGACATAACTATTTCGAATAACATTAATGCAGAATTATTAAAATCTTTAGTACATTTAATATATGATGTGCGCAGAGATGATGCGTTATTTAGAGCAAAAGTAAATGATCTGAATGGCTTTGATCAAATGCGGAAAAATTATCCTGAACGTAGGGAATTATCTACATTATCAATTACTTTAATAGATCCTATTAATCCTAGTTCAAAAGCAATTGATTTAAACAGAACCGGATTTACAGTAAATAAAAATAAAAGGTAGACATGAACAAAGAATATAACATTGCACTCATTGGTGAAATTGATGGTTGTATAGAAGCAACACTGGAAGTACTTTTAAAACGAGACTTCCCAATTAATAACCTGTTCCCTCTTAGTATTGGTGAATGTGATACAAACTCAGTGATGTATTCAGGCAAGCCTGTTGATGTTATTGAAATAGAATCTTTTGATTGGGAACAAGTGGATATTGCTTTATTTGTTTCTGACCGTGATGTGGCAATGCAATGGATACCAGTAGCCAAAGAGCATTGTGTCGTAATTGATATCAGTGGTTATTACTTAGAAGATCCATCTGTGCCATTAGTACAAATGGGGATTAATGAAGATGAAATAGCTCGTTATGGTGAATCAAATATTATTGCGATCCCAAGCCCTGAAACAGCACAATTAACACTGGCTATTAAACAAATCCATCAAGAAGTAGGTATTAAACGTGTCACTGTTGCAGGATTTCAATCAGTTTCTTGTATTGGTAAAGTTGGTGTCACGGCATTGGCGGGAGAAACGGCACGATTATTGAATGCAAAAGGAGTAGAGCAGCATAAATTTAAGCAACAAATTGCTTTTAATGTTGTTCCACAAATTGATGAGTTTAATGAAGATGGTATTGCTTTTTCTGAGCTACGTTTAATGGCTGAAACAAGGCGCTTACTCAATGATCCTGAAATGGTGGTATCGACAACACAGGTTGTTGTGCCAATGTTTTATGGTTGTTCACAAGCGGTTCATATTGTAACCCATTATCCTGTTGAGCTGAGTGAAGTTGCAAACGCGCTACACCATAGTGACAATATTATATTATCAGAATCAGTTGGTGATTACGCTAATATGATTGATGATGTGGTTGGAAATGTTGAAGTTCACGTGGGGCGTTTACGTAAAGATACCTGTGATGCTGCTGGTATTAATATGTGGGTTTGTGCTGATAATGTTCATTACGGAATTGCAACGAATGCAGTGTTAGTAATGGAAAAATTAGCTTTTACCTATCTATAAAGTTGTAGTAATTACGTTAAAGTGGGCTAGATCTCAATTCTAGCCTTATTACTTGCTTTAAACATCTTCTATTACTTGTCCTAGTTTATTATATAATCATTATTATTCAGCTTTTCCTCACAAGGAACGTTTATGAAGCGCATTTTGCTTAGTCTGGTTTTCTGTTCTCCATTGTTATTCAATGTACCTATTGTACAAGGTGTTGATTTAGTTGGTCCTAATGATGAAGACCAAGTAATACAACCCGCTGAAACAATTAAAACACCTTCGTCAAATACTACGTCCACAGTGGATACTTCTCTGACAATTTCAAAATATGGGCCTATCTCTTCTCGAGAAACTTTGTGGTCTATTGCGTCAAAATTACGTCCTGATTCAAGCGTGTCTGTATTTCAGACTTTAGTGGCAATATACAAAGCAAATCCAAGTGCTTTTTATCAAAGTGACATTAATAGAATTATTCCTAGATCGATGATCACAATACCTAGTAAAGCATTCATAGCACAACAAACAAACAAAGAAGCGGAACAATTATTAAGACCCAGTAAACCTGCACCAAAAGTAACAAAACCTGTTGTTCTGAAAGAGGTGATCGAAACAGCTCCCGTTGAACCAGTTATTGTAGATACTAAAAATACTGACGAAAACCTGAATGATGATAAAACTAACAGTGAGTCAACCGAGGTTGTTGAACCTGAAATTATTGACCAGTTGAAAAAAGAGGCGCTAGATAAAGCCGCCGCTTTAGAAGCAAAAATCCAGTTGCTAGCCGATCAAGAAAAAGAATTTCAATTATTGAATGAGCAACTGATAGTTGCCACTGAAGCTAATCAAAGTTTAAAACTAAAACTACAACCATTAACAGATCAAGTTAATAGCCTTGCACAACAAGTAGAGGAAGATATTGCCACACAGAAAGAATTGCAGGCGATAATTGATCAATATCGTCAACAAATAGAGGCATTTGAAGAGCCTCCTTTTAGTGGGCCTGGCTTATTAAATGAAATGTTACGGGCCATGACTGGTTCCATTTCTAGCTTAATGTTAACTATTTTGGCTCCTCTATTGTTCTTGATTGCCATTTTCTTAATCATCTTACGTTTGAAATCTAAACGTGAGCTTGCGTCAAGAGAGCAAGAGATTGCAGAGTCTACTTCTATTCTGATGGAGGAAGATGGACAGTTTGATTCCCTATTAACAGATGATCTAGATGAAGATGCGGTAAATACAGAAACTAGCAGTGATATCGATTTCACTGAAGATGCTGATCTTTCGGTAGTGACTCCTCTCGAAACTGAACAAGAGCAATCAACTGAAGCTGAAAGTGAGCTTATTACAGAAAGTGACAGTGATTTCGATATTGTTGATAGAGAGACGTTTGATGATAACGAAGTTACTGACAGTAAGAGCTCTGACGACATTGAACTAGAAAGTTCATCGATTGAAAGTACTGATGAGTTTACGCAACCGGAAACTAGTGAAGATGACCCATTTGGAATCGCAGGTTTAATTGATAGCGAAGATTTTGACATCGATTCTCTAATTGAAGGTAAAGAAGAGGTTATCGAGTTATCTGAAGTTGATCTTTCATTAGATGCCAATATTAACCAAGAAGATTTAGACCTTGCGGCGGAATGGGAGACACAACTTGCCGAAGACGTTGATAGTGACCCAGATAGTGCTATAGAAAATATTGGTCCTTCTATAAATGACGCTAATACAGAAGAAGAAGCTAAACCTGAAGATTTAAGTGAAGGCGTTGATGATATCGATGCGCTAATAGAGCAAGAAGCAGTAGCTAAACCTGATGTTGTAAATGAAGCCGTTGATGATATCGATGAACTGATCAATCAAGAAGTTGAAGCCGCAAACGAGACTGTCGTTGAATCAGCTGAATCTGCTGAATCAGCTGCAGAAGTTAAACCAGAAGCGGGAAGTGAAACTGTTGATGATATCGACGAGCTAATCAGTCAACAAGTTGAAGCGGCGAACGAGACTGTTGTTGAATCAGCTGATTCAGCTGAAGAAGTCAAACCAGAAGCGGTAAGTGAAACTGTTGATGATATCGACGAGCTAATCAGTCAACAAGTTGAAGCGGCGAACGAGACTGTCGTTGAATCTGCTGAATCAGATGCAGAAGTTAAACCAGAAGCGGCAAGTGAAACTGTTGATGATATCGACGAGCTAATCAGTCAACAAGTTGAAGCGGCGAACGAGACTGTCGTTGAATCTGCTGAATCTGCTGCAGAAGTTAAACCAGAAGCGGCAAGTGAAACTGTTGATGATATCGACGAGCTAATCAGTCAACAAGTTGAAGCGGCGAACGAGACTGTTGTTGAATCTTCTGAATCAGATGCAGAAGTTAAACCAGAAGCGGTAAGTGAAACTGTTGATGATATAGAAGAGCTCATCAATCAAGAAACTGAAGCGGAGAAAGAGACAGTTGCTGAGTCATCTGAAGCTATTAATACAGATGACATTATCGACGATGATTTAAGTGAATTTGAAAATGTTGATCTTTCAACTTTAAAAAGTGTTGACCAAAGTATTTCCGAGTTAGATGCTGCAGAGGAAGCTCAGACTGATGCAGAGCAATTAAGTGATCAACTAGATAATAATGAATCAGACGATCAGGACAGTGACAGTGAAGGCAAATCATTAGCAGAACAATTAAGCCAAGGTGCCTTTGATGAGGATGTTGAATTACCTACAATAGATAAAAGTAAGCATGATGAATTTATTGATATCGACACATTATTAACAAGTAGTGGGGGTGATGCGATAAATGAAGAAGACTTCAATCTAGAGTTTGGCCTTGATGAGTTCCCGGATGTGGTAGAGTCATTCACTGAGTTTGACAGTGATGATGATGGTATAGCCGCACAATTAGATTTGGCTCGTGCCTATTTAGAAATAGATGAAAAAGAAGGGGCTAAGGACATTTTAAACAAGTTATTAACTACTGCATCAGATGATAAATTAAAAGAGGTACAAAAATTACTCGCAAGAATTAAATAATATTTTGTAAATCAATCTGCTAAACAGATACACTAAGTATTTTAATTCGCTGAGTAACTTAATCGAGTGAAATGCTAGAAAGCATACCTCATTAGCGTTATCACCCTATATTTGTGTATCTAACAAGCCAGCATTGCTGGCTTTTTTAAATTGGAATAAAAATAGTATGCGACCAATTATTTTGGATGTGGAAGGGGTCTCATTAACACCTTCAGAACAAGAGTATCTATCCCACCCGTTAGTGGCGGGTGTCATTTTGTTTACCCGTAACTTTGACAACCGTGTACAATTGAAAGAGCTCGTGCAGCAAATCCGCTTTTATGCAAAACATCAGATCATTATCGCTGTTGATCACGAAGGTGGACGAGTGCAACGTTTTCGAGAAGGGTTTACATCGTTACCTGCATGTGGAGACCTATTAACACAATCAAATGATTTACAAGTAGCGCTTAAATTAGCAAAAGCCAGCGCTTTTGTGATGGCCAGTGAATTGATCGCCTGTGATATTGATTTAAGCTTTGCTCCAGTGTTGGATATTAATGGTATCTCCGATGTAATTAGAGAGCGTAGTTTTAGTAAACATCATGATCAAGTTAGTATTATTGCGAGTGCTTATATTGATGGAATGAGAGAAGCGGGTATGGCAAGCACTGGCAAGCATTTTCCCGGACATGGTAGTGTCAAAGCAGATTCTCATATTGCATTACCCGTTGATAAACGCAGTGAGTCGGAAATATTTAACAATGATATGCAACCCTTCATCAAATTAATTAATGCCGGTCAGTTAGATGCGATCATGCCTTCACATGTTGTTTATTCACAATGTGATGATTTACCCTGTGGATTTTCTGAATATTGGCTACAGAAAATCTTGAAGCAGCAATTAGGCTTTAAAGGCGCAATAATTAGTGATGATATTTCAATGCATGGTGCTAGTTTTGTCGGAGATCACCTTTCAAGAGCTAAAAGTGCTATCAATGCCGGTTGCGATCTTATTTTAGCGTGTAATGACACACCTGCCGCAATGCAAATTTTAGACGGATTAACATTAACTAACAGTAGAAATAATGAACCACTAATTCAGTCGTTATTTGCACAAAAAAGCAAACTTAAATTACCATTACAAAAGAATCAAACTTGGCTAGAACATAGACGCTTACTACTTGAATTTGCTGATCAAAGTTAAATACTGCTAAGCGAGTCTAATTAGTATTAAGCAAGGCTTGCACTCTTTAACAATTTACTTAGACTAGATTAAACGATGCTGTGCCTATACTGAGAGAATGTTTTAATTTAAGCACTAACAATGAGATTTAGTTATACTACTAATATAATAACTATACTTGCCCATTTATTATCAAAAAATAAAATGAAGTTGGCAATGTTTGTAGACTCAAAAGACAGATCGCTAAATAACAGTTAAGAATAATAAAGGCGGAATTTAAAAATGATCATATATTTACACGGTTTTGATGCAACGAGCCCTGGTAATCACGAGAAAGTGATGCAATTAAAATTCATTGATCAAGATGTTCGTTTTGTTCATTACAGCACTATTCATCCTAAGCATGATATGAGCCATATTCTTAAAGAGGTACATCAACATGTGCAAGATAGTGATGACAAATCTCCACTTATTTGTGGTGTAGGCTTAGGAGGATATTGGAGCGAACGTATAGGGTTTTTATGCGGTATTAAACAAGTTATTTTTAATCCAAATTTGCATCCTGAAGATAATATGGTTGGCCGTATTGAATGGCCTGAAGAATATTTAGATATCTCAACTAAATGTGCTAGTGATTTTAGAGAACAAAATAAACCTAATTGTTTATGCATTTTATCTGCAACGGATTTGGTCAGAAACACCGAAATTAGTGATTATGAGTTATCGAATTATTACCCTATTATTGTTGATGATAAACAAAGTCATAAATTTTCTGATATTGCTGCCCACCTTCAGACAATTAAAAAATTCAAAGATGATTAATAAATAAACGGTATATGTAGTTATTTTGCACAGGATTTGTCTACTCAATAAGTATTATATCCACAGGCGTTAATCACTTCTTACGGTAAAAATTTTACTTTTTACAACTAAAATCGCTTTCAAGTAACATTATTGATAATCAAACCATAAAAAAGGTGACTTGAGTCGCCTTTTTTTATAACCTTAAATTCTTAATAATAAGATCTAGGTCAGTTTTTTTACAAAAGAATACTTTTTGTCACAAAATAAGTTGTTTTTTGTAAAAAAATTAAATTATTGAGGTGGTTATGAAGAAAATAGTAATAGTTGGTGGTGGTGCTGGCGGGTTAGAGTTAGCAACTAAATTAGGCAATAAATTAGGGCGTAAACAAAAAGCGCATATCACGCTAGTGGATAAAAATAGTACTCACCTGTGGAAACCTCTTTTACATGAAGTTGCAGCCGGTTCATTAGATGACGGTATTGATGCGGTAAGTTACCGTGCTCACGCAACTAATCATCATTTTAACTTCAAACTTGGCGCAATGCGTAATCTTGACCGCGTTAAAAAAACTATTTCAATTGACCCTTTGATAGATGAAGAAGGCACTATGATATTACCAGCTAGTGAAGTTGAATATGATATTTTAGTGATGGCGTTAGGTAGTGTCAGTAATGATTTTAATACTAAAGGAGTGCGTGAACATTGCATTTTCTTAGACAGTCCACAACAAGCCAAAAAATTCCATCATCGCATGTTAAACAAGTACCTGCAGTTAGGGGTTGAAGAAACAAAATCTGTAAATGTTTCAATTATCGGTGCTGGCGCAACGGGTGTAGAGCTATCTGCGGAACTATATAATTCACTTAAACAAGTTTCTAGCTATGGGTTCTCACATATTAAAAGTACAGATTTACATGTTAGCTTAATAGAAGCGGGTGATAGTATTTTACCTGCCTTACCTAAACGTATTTCAGCATCAGCGCATCAAGAGTTACTAAAACTAGGTGTAGATGTACGTATTAATACTATGGTTACTGAAGCAAACTCTGAAGGGTTGTTAACTAAATCTGGTGAGTTGATCAAAGCAGATCTGATCGTATGGGCGGCAGGCATTAAAGCACCTGATTACATGAAATCATTGGCAGGTTTAGAAACCAATAGAATTAACCAGTTAATAGTTAAACAAACATTGCAAACTACCTTAGATAAAGATATCTATGCGATTGGTGACTGTGCAAGTTGTGCATTACCAAGTGGTGGCTTTGTTCCTCCTCGAGCCCAATCTGCTCATCAAATGGCATCGTTAGTGGGTAAAAATATTTTAGCGACATTGAATAATAAACCACTAGTTGATTATAAATATACTGATTACGGTTCATTAGTTTCACTAAGTAACTACAGTACAGTGGGTAGTTTAATGGGGAATTTAATGAAAGGTTCTATGATGATAGAAGGGCGTTTAGCTCGTGTTGTCTATATTTCCTTATATCGTATGCACCAAGTTGCATTACATGGTTATATTCGAACTGGCTTAATGACTTTAGTTGAACGTATTAACCGTGTTTTACGTCCACGCCTAAAGTTACATTAAATCTAAACTCTTAAAGTTTCATTGTTTATTTCTAATGCGACTTATTTATTTTTAACGCTTTCAAAATTATAAAATGCCTCACTTTATTGAGGCATTTTTAATTTGTAATGTTAAAGCAATCTCTTAGTTGTTTACTTTTGAACAGATATAAACAACTCCAGGTAACCAACACTATTTGTAAAGATGCAGCGACTGAATAGGTAAAATGCATCATATATAAATAATATAACTGCAATGCTAAATCACTGAAAGTGGTTAATAAAATAAGAAAGAAACACCAAGGCCAACAACGTATTGCCCATTTGTCCTGTGCGTGACGACGTCCTGAAATAATAAAAATAAGTACTGGGAGTACGCCGACTGATAAGCCTAAATAGAAATGACTTTTTTCAGGATAAAAAATTTGTAGTAGTGTATTACCTGTTTGTTGTGAAGCGACAGAGATAATTAATAATACCCATGTCCTAGAAAGGAATAACAAAATAAATAACAGTATGGGAGGCGCCTTTAAATCACCGGATTCTGTATAATGTTGTAATGCATATAAACGTTTTTTCATAGCTGACCCAATAATTTTTATCTCATTATTATTGAAAGTGCTGGTGAATACTAATAGGAATTGTTAATGAGCGAAAATAATCTAATTAAAAAACGCATTGCGATGGTTGGGCTAGGTGATATTGCTCAAAAAGCATACTTGCCGATCATTTCGCAACATCCACTAATAACGCCCGTACTTTGTTCTAGAAATATTGACACGTTGTCATTATTAGCAGATAAGTATCGAATTGCAGAAGTGTTTGATGATTATCAGATGTTACTTAAAAGCAAACCTGATGCGATAATGATCCACGCCGCAACATCTGCTCATTATCATCTCGCAAAGCTTGCTATTGAGCATAATATTGCAGTCTATGTAGATAAACCTTTAAGCGATAACATTCAGCAAGTTAATTTATTAATACAATTAGCAGAGCAACACAATGTTTTAATCTATGTTGGATTTAATCGGCGTTATTCGCCACTGGTACAGGAAATTAAATCTTCATTAAGTGAAAATATGACTGTAAATAAAGATATTACAGTACAAAAAAACAGATTTAACCTACCCGCTTTTGCTGAAACATTTATTTTTGACGACTTTATTCATGTTATTGATACTGTACGTTATTTAGATTGCGAGTCTGATTTTTATCCCAAACATATAAATGTGATGGCTCAATTTGAATCTGATTTACTAGCCAATTTACAAATATCATGGCAGAGCCAATTTTCAATTTTGAATGCCAATATGAACCGTATTGCAGGAATCAATCAAGAGCGGTTATTGGTAACAAGTAAAGGAAGCAGTTGGCAGGTAGATAACCTAAATGAAGGTGAAGTTTACCAAGAACAACAATTTAAACGCTTATCTTTTAATGATTGGGAGCAAACTCTATATAAGCGAGGCTTTGTTTCACTAATTGAAGATTGGTTAGAGCAACTGCAAGTTGGTTTATTTAATAAAAGAATTGCTGAGGATATCCTGATCACGCATCAAATTTGTGATCAAGTATTAAAGCAGGTAAACACTTTAGCGAAAATTAATAAAGCTTAACTATTTTTGACTGGCTTTGGGGTTAAAATACTTGCCTCACCATTATTGTATTAAGTTATGGTGAGGTAAATTTAAGTTTATTCTATTCTACATTGGGTACAGTAAATAAAATGATTCTTTGGATCATTTAAGCGGGTAATGAAGTTGCTTTGTTTTTCTAAACGAAGAAAAGCCTCAATTAAAGGCGAAGATTGCATGATCGTTGACGGTAAAAAGCTAATCGACTGCGATAGTAATTTATTAATAAATAACTGCTTTGGTGATATCTCAGGTTGGATTGATACAATATCATATTCACTTAACGACGCTAATTGTGCTGCTGAGTTGATCGCAGTTTGTAAATTTCCCAATTCATCAACCAAGCCTAGTTGTAGTGCATCCACACCTGTCCATACTCGACCCTGAGCAACTTTATCTACTTCCTGCTTGGTCATATCTCGCCCATCCGCTACTACCTCTAAAAAGCTTTGATAGCCGTGTTCGATGCCTATCTGAAAAATTTCAGCTAATTGAGGGTTAAGTGGTTGAGTTATACCAACGTCAGATAAAGGGCTAGTTGAGACACCATCTTGATGAATGCCTATTTTATTTAAGGTTTTATCAATAGTGGCAAACATACCAAATATACCAATCGATCCCGTCAATGTAGTTGGGGAAGCAATTATTTTATCGGCAGCAGAGGCTATCCAATAACCACCTGAAGCGGTCACTGACCCCATTGAGACAACGACAGTTTTTCCCTGTTTTTTTAATGCAAGTATTTGTTGACGTATCAGCTCTGAAGCGGATGCACTACCACCGGGTGTATCCAGTCTAATAACAACTGCCTTTATCTGTTTATTTAAGCGTGCTTGTTTTAATAATGTATTAAAACTTTTATCTGCAATCGTTGTTGCATCACTAGTGCCTGACACTATTTCTCCAGAACCATGAATAACAGCGATTTGATTGTTACTACCGGTAAACGTATAAATTGGAGGTAAGCTTGATGCGTAGTGGTTGTAATCAATACGATTTAGCGGTTTAGACTTTGTTTCTGCTTTGAGCGTCAGATTAGCAATAAACTGCTCATGATAGGCAAGTTCATCTACTAAACCTACGCTCATTGCATACAGGGCTCCGTCGCCAGAAACTGTACGTAATTGTTGTTTAAGTTGATCTAAACTTGGGTTGATGGATTGTGCACTTAATGAGTCAATATTATTTCTTTGTAATAGCACTGTATCGATATAACCCTGCCATAATTGGTCCAACCAATGTTTGTTTGCATCTTTACTGTATTGAGACATTTTTGTTTCAGTAAATGGTTCAACAAAAGATTTATAAGTGCCGACTTTGAAAATATGCGGTGTGATCAATAGCTCATCTAGTAAATCTTTAAAATACAAACGATTAACTGCGTAACCTTGCAGGATCACTAACCCATTGGGAGCAAGAGTTATATGGTCAGCATAGGCGGCTAAATAATATTGCGTTTGGCTATAATTATCTGCATAAGCGTAAACTGGCTTACCTGACTTTTTGAATTCATTGATTGCATCACCAATATCCGAAAGTTGATCTAAACTTGCTGATCTTAACCCGCTAAGTTCTAACACCAGCCCAGTAATTTTATCATCATGTTGTGCATGCTGAATTGTATTAATTAGCGCTTGTGTTTCGAATTCTTGTATTTGCTCTTGTTCAGTACCGGTTAGCTGATTTGTTATTTTTTGAGAAAGATCTGCAGGTTGCCTTTGTTCTACGATATAACCATTTAAGTTTATTTGCAGATAAGAGTTATCTGCAACATAGATTTTTTCTTCTGTTTCGTTGAATGAAACAACAATCAACAAGACGATAAAAATAAAGATGGCATTAAGTATGATTAAACGGAGACAATTAATCAGTTTAAATAATTTTCTAAAAAACTGATTAATAAAGCGAAATATAATAGCCATAAAAGATCCTTCAAGTGCAGTGGTGATTAATGTTAATCGATAGAAAAAGGTAATTGATAGTAAATCAGGCAACAGTGATATTGCCCTTATAATGGAGTTATCATAAACTTTTTTTTAGCTAAAAGTACGATAAAGGCAAAATGCTAGCTAACTTTTGGAATATGGTTTGGTATTAATGGCAATTCTGGTTCATAGCAGATCATTATTGTTGCTTAAAATTGATCCCTTTGGGGTTAGAAATTTTGTAAGAGGGACAAGCTATTTGATGCGATTTCTACCTTAAATTAATGCATTTTTCTTTGCCAATAATGGTGCACCTAGTTAATGAAATTAACATAAACACAGATAGGGCTTAACAATCTCTATAAAAAAGCACCAATTACTTGAGTAATTAGTGCTTTTCTTCGTTAAAATTTCTTAACTAATAATTGCTTCCGATAATTTAAATCTAACTAAATTAGTTAGACCTAGAATTAGTATCAGTATCAGTATTAGAAGCTTGAAGTATCAACAAATAAACCTACTTTTAGATCTTCTGCTGTATAAATAACTTTACCATCTACTTCAACAACACCGTCTGCAATACCCATTACAAGTTTACGCATAATTAAACGTTTCATTGTGATGCGGTAGGTTACTTTCTTCGCGGTAGGCAATACTTGCCCCGTGAATTTTACGTTGCCTACACCTAGCGCACGTCCTTTACCTGGACCACCGCTCCAACCTAGGAAGAATCCAACTAGTTGCCACATAGCATCCAGTCCTAAGCAACCAGGCATAACAGGGTCATTAGGAAAGTGACATTGAAAAAACCATAAAGCTTTATCAATATCTAATTCAGCAATCAACTCACCTTTGCCATGCTCTCCACCATCGGAAGTAATAGAAATAATGCGATCCAGCATAAGCATATTATCAACAGGTAGTTGACAGTTACCTTCACCAAATAACTCACCTTGACCACATTTAATAAGTTCTTCTTTGTTGTAAGAGTTTTTACCCAACTCTTTTTGGGATACGATTTTAGTCATAATCACTTTTCTTAAGATAATTGATAAGGTGAGGCATTAAAGAGGAAATTAACTTAATACCACGAAATAATGAGCGCCATACTGTATATGAGCTATTAAAAACAATCAAGAATAATCAAAGTCCTTGATTGTATTTTGTTTTTTATTCTACTAATTGAAGATAGAGTCTTTTAACCGAGAAAACAAGCCAGCTGATGTTTCATCCATCTCTTCTTTAGCGGTGATCTCAATTCTTGTATTAATTGCTTTAATTACTTGCTCAAAAGATTTTCCTAATAATAAAGGAAAAGCCTGATGGCAGTGTGAAACTGAGTGAATATTAATTTTACCTGATTCTACTAACGCTAAAGTATTCATATTCAGTGTTAAATTTATTTGATTGGCTTTTGGCATAACAATTGAAATAGGCGCATCTAACAAGCCTAATTCAAATAGACGCGCAACAGCTTCTATCTTTTGATTGATACCTCCTATAGCTAGTACGTTACCATGTTGGTCTAATGAGCCTGTCACAAAGATATTTTGCTTCACTGGAAATTGTGCATAACAGGAGCTAACAGCTAGTAGGATAGCTAATGAAGCGCTATCGCCATCACTTTCTTGATATGACTGTTCAAAAACTAAATTACAAGAATACGGGAATGCACTGATATGGCTAAAGAAATGATTTAAATAACCTTGTACGATCAATGTACTTTTTGCATGGATATTACCTGCAAGTTCTACTTTTCGTTCAACATCTATAATTTCACCATCGCCAATCATATCACTGGCCGATATTCTAAATACTTCACCAAATTCACAGGGATAACCTAATAGTTCAACAACTGCTAAGCCATTAATTTGTCCGATGTTTTCTCCGGATAACTGCAAGTTCACTTGTCCTTCAAGCAAAGATTGCTCACTGTATTTTCTGGCTAATGACTGGGCTTGATCTATCTCTTCGAAATAAGCAACCAAATCAAGCTTAGTGATTTGTTTGTTGTCAGTGAAAAGGTTTGCATATTGTAATATTTGTTTTATTAACTCTGGTGAAAATAATAACTGTTTTTGATGTTCACATTGAATCGATAAATAGTTTAATAATGTCGCTAATGCTTCATCTTGTAATGATTTTAACCCCAATTGCTTCGTTAAATTGTGACAATAACTCACAATAGCATTAACAGAGTTTTGAGATACTGGCACTTGGTTTGCTAATTCACAAAATAATGAAGACACTTGTGCATATTCTGGATCGATTTGAATTAACTCTTCAAGCTGCAACCGACTGGCTACTAAAATGATTTTGGTCGTAATAAGCTGAGTTGATAAATCAGGTAATATTTGCTTTATTTTTTCAGCATTAACTGCGTCACTCGCAAGTAAATATTGACGTTGTAATACTGACTTAAGTTTAAACCAAAGACCCGGTTCAACTAATAAAGGACTAATATTAAGAACAAGTAGTCCTCCATTAGATTTTTTTAATTGTCCATCAGCAAAATTTAACTCGCCATCATTCATTAATGAGATGCGCCCAAATAGTATCTCTTGATTAAAACTTAAAAGGTACTGAGTGGGGTAAGTATCTGGAATCACCTGCTTAAGCAGTTGCTCCGCACTTAACCAATGACGACTATTAATCAACAACAGTGGTGTAGGCAGCTTTAAATAGTGCGAAATAATAGAAACAGCATCGGAAAATAGCTCTGCTAATTCACCCTTTTGAATTTCTTTATACTGTTTAAGGTAGACGTCAAAATGTGTTGTACATTGCTGTGCTGACAGGGGAGTTATTTGCTCACTAATCTGATCTTTCTTGCTAGAGGCATTGCTTGTAGTTAAAGGCGAAATAGTTTTGATCAAAATGTATGCTCTAGTTAACGTTAAAGGAGGGCAATTTATCACATCCCTCCTAATAAAGTTAACAATAAAATGTACTTATAGTTTAAAACCCTTCACCTTTTGTTGTTGGTATTTAGTTTCACAACTATCACAACGTTGTTGGGTTGGACATTTAAAGAGAGCATCGATGTCTAATGCAGTTTCGCAATCAGAGCATAAACCATATAACCCTAATTCCATACCTTGCAGCGCTGCATCTATGCTTTTTATTTGTTTTTTGTAAAGGTTAAGTGAATGACTTTCGCTGTGTACTAAGCTATCTATCAAAGTATCCGCATTCATATTATCCACTTGCTCAACTAAGTCATTAAGGTATGGCTTTGATGAAGTAGCTAATCTTGCTTTCACTTTTTCTTTTAACACCGCAAACTCAGACAATAGGTGCTGCTGTAAAATATGTTGCTGCTCAGTTGTAATTTCTTGCATAGCAATTGCCTTACTCATTATTATGTATCCTTATAATAAGCAAGATTATTTAAAAGTTATTGATTTGTATCAAATTAAATATCTTTTTTAGTACTATTTTTTGACTTATTACTAATCGACATGAAGTGCAATCTGAGCGCATAAATAACATCCAACTTGAGATGTTGTGATTTTGATTTTTAGGCTAATTTATAATCGCTGCAAAAGGGCAAGGATTACCACTTTTTCCTTTCAGCGAATAAAGCATCTAAATCATTTTCATTTTCTGATTCTTTCTTTTGTATTGCTTGTAACTCTTCATTGCTCGCTTTAGCTAAATGCGATCGAATTTCTTCTGCATATTGTTTCAATTGTTGTTCTTTATTTTGCAGATAATTATCTTTGGTGGGCACAGAATCAATGGCCTTTAATACTTTATTTATCATTTGGTTAGCACTGCCGAATTGCTGCGCAGCTTTAGATTCATTAATACGTTTAATACTATTTTCTAAGTTTATTTTTAGCTGCATCATCTCGATTTGTTGTGCTTCTGCAACGAATATATCTGTACTGATTTTACCTTTTGCATGCTCCGAGCGTAACACCGCACGTATCTTTTTTGTAACTTGCAATAACGCGAGTGCTTCTTTGTTATCTTCTGGAGTTCTAAAACTATTAGTATCGGGTGTAGTGTAATTTTCTTTTATTTGCTTAATTTGTGAATCTGTATTAGTTAGGTGTTCTCGAATAGCAGGGGTGCTTGGAAATAGATTTACCATGGTTAATAGCGCATTTCTAATTCTATTTTGCATTATTAATAGCAATGATTTGGTGAATGGAATTTTTGTTGCGGTTAATAGGAGTTCGTCGACCTCTGTAATAATAGCCCGTTGCTTACTCATAGTAATACGTTTTTCAGCTTCACCTTTTTGTTTATATTGTTCAATTATATTGTAACCAATTAAAACAAAAAGCAATAAAGCAATCAGACCAAAAATTATTGTATATAACATAGAAACTCTTAAATAAAAAATTGCGTAGAAGGCAGATTATAGAACATTACCAACCCATCATGGGTATTATCTTTAAGGTATATATAAGGTAAATATACTGCCGCGATTATTAGGTTTATTTTCAAGAGAAATATAACCTTTATGTTGATTCGTTATATGCTGCTCTGCTATTTTTTTTGCGAATAAAAGCCCTAAACCACTGCGACCTTTATTTGCATTAAACGAATTTGATGCCCCTTGATTAACATCCAACATGTGCTGTGGGTAGCCATCACCATTATCCTCGACCTTAAATACTAAATAAGCAGGCGTTTGAACAACGGTTATAGCAACCAAACTTTTAGTATGACGTAATGCATTAATGAAAATATCTGAAAGAAGATATTTTACTAAATCTAAATCAAAATATGCGAATAAGTGTGTATCGATCTTAAGTGAAACATCGATATGACGACTTTGAAAGTAAAGTCGATGACGCTCAACAATCTCATCCATTAGTTCATTAACTGAATTCTCTTCAATAAAAATGGGTAATTGTTGTTTTTCATCCCGGTATAAGGCTAACAACTGCATTAAGGTGCCGTTAACACGAGAGGTTTGATAATGTAAATCAGCAACGGTTTGATGTTGATGTGCAGTCAAATTATCTGCTAGGTCTAAACCTTCTATGGACTGCATTAACATAAATAATGAATTTTTCATGTCATGGATGCTAGTCGCTAATATTGTGCTGAAATCTAATTGATCATGATTATCCATAGACATACCTCACGTTACATTATTAATTGGATCTATTTTACAGAGTTAGCGCCGCAAAAATTGGGTAATTTTGGCCTTCATAGTAACGGTTATAAATAACAAAACGAAACATCTAATTCAATATTTAGTGTAAATATATGGTGATAGGCAAAATAAGAAAGTATAACTTTGTAAATATTAGAACTCTGATAGAATTAAATGGAATAAGCCCTAATTTTAATTCATTCAATGATAAGCTGATAACATTATGAAATTACAACAATTACGTTACATTGTCGAAGTATTGAATCACAACTTAAATGTATCAGCAACTGCTGAGAACCTATTTACCTCTCAACCAGGTATCAGTAAACAAGTTCGTATGTTGGAAGATGAACTTGGCATTCAGATATTTGAGCGAAGTGGTAAACATCTCACTAAAGTCACCCCAGCAGGAAAAGAGATAATTCGCTACTCAACTGAAATTTTAGGCAAAGTTGAGAGTATTAAAGCGGTGGCTAATCAATATACTATGCCAGATCAAGGAACCTTGAATATTGCTACTACCCATACTCAAGCTCGTTACGCGTTGCCAGATGTTATTAAAGGTTTTATCAAGCGTTACCCGAAAGTTTCATTGCACATGCATCAAGGTACACCGACACAGATCAGTGAGTCTGTAGTTAAGGGTAAAACAGATTTTGCAATCGCAACGGAAGCATTACATTTGTATCAAGATTTGATTATGTTGCCTTGTTATCATTGGAATCGTTCTGTGATCGTTCCAAAAGACCATCCTTTAGCTAATATTAAACATTTAACGATTGACGATATTGCTAAACATCCCATTGTTACTTATATATTCGGTTTCACAGGGCGTTCAGAATTAGATGAAGCATTTAATGCTGCTGGTTATAAACCAGATGTCGTGTTTACCGCAACAGATGCTGATGTGATTAAAACCTATGTGCGTTTAGGTCTCGGCGTTGGCGTGATCGCGACTATGGCAATCAACGAAGATGATGATTTTTGTGTGTTGGACGCAAGCCATATCTTTAAATCAAGTCTAACTAGTATCGGATTTAGAAAAGGGTCGTTCCTACGTGATTATATGTATGATTTTATGGTTCGATTCGCACCACACTTAACTCGACCTCTAGTTGAAAAAGCCATCCAACTTAAATATACCGCAGAAGTAAATAAATTATTTGAAGATATCGAGTTACCAACCCGTTAGTTTTGCAATGATATCATTTCTAATGGTACTAAATACTAAAAGCCCATCATGGGCTTTATTATTTGGCGGATTCAAGTTGAATCTAAATCAGCTAATCATTTTTTGTGTTTTTATTTGGTATTGGTTAGTTTACGACTCAACAAACCAGAACATATAACAGAATAAATAATCACTCCCTGATAAGGGTATAAATCAGTGATTGAGCTTGGCTAGTATGGGAAGAATTTTACTCACTTTATCGAAACACTCTTTATATTCACTTTCAACATTTGAATCCGCAACGATACCTCCGCCTGCCCAACAATATATCTGTTGGTTCTTACACACTAAAGTGCGAATGGTTATACTGCTATCCATATCGCCATTACCATTAATATAAGCAATGCTGCCACAGTATATTTCACGTTGAAATTTTTCTAGTTCACAAATAATTTCCATTGATCTTATTTTAGGCGCTCCAGTAATAGATCCACCTGGAAAACATGCTCTTAGTAGATCTTCACAACGGTATTGAGCATCTAATTGTCCTGTGACGGTACTTACCAAATGATGTACAGCGGGAAAGCTTTCAATATCAAATAACTTAGGCACTGAAACGCTGCCTGACTTACAAACTCGACCTATATCGTTACGCAATAGATCTACAATCATTAAGTTCTCTGCTTGATCTTTTTCGGAATCCAATAACTGTTGTTTGTTAATTAAATCCTGCTCAGGCTCTACATGGCGTGGTGTTGTGCCCTTAATGGGTTTGGTTTGAATCTGTTTGCCTGATAGAAATAAAAAACGTTCAGGTGATAACGATATAATTACTTGTTCTGGTAAACGAATGAAGGCGGCAAAGGGCGCCTTATTTTCCAGTAGCAAAGCTTGATAGGCCTGATATTCATCGCCCTGATAAGGTGCTTGAAATCGTTGTGCTAAATTAACTTGGTAGCAATCCCCACTCAAAATATAGTTTTGAATTTTGTTAAATGAAGCTCGGTATTCAGCCTCGGTATAGTTAGAATGCCATGACTCTTTTAAATTGAAGGTGCTAGCCATAGACAGAGTACCTAACCTTTCCTCTGCAAGTCGTTCAAGCCAACGATATCGAGACTGCCAAAGATCTTCGACTGTTTTATTTTGATTGGTTGTACGTTGCTGCACTAAATAATATTGTTGCTGTTTAAGATGGTATAAAATAGCCCAATCATAAAAGCCGCAATGAAATGGACCTAAGTCTAACCCTGAATTTTGTTGTTGTTTATGCAGTGACTCAAACACTTCTCCCATCTCGTAATGATAAGCTGCGATCACGCCACCGGTGAATGGATAATCGGATTGGTTATCATGGTGAAATAATTGTTCACGCATTTTTTTTTGTGCCGTTAAAGGATCTTTTCCCATATTGCTTTTTGTATCAGCAAGTCGGTCATGAAAAATTGCATCACTATCAAAAGAGGTGAGTGTGGCTATTGGATCTGCAGTGAAAATAGACCAATTACTATCAACATGTTCGGGGCTAGCTGATTCCAATAACATTGACCAATCTAAGCAAGAAAGTTGTTGCTTAATAAGAGTGATTATCTTTTCAGAAAAAAATAGTGGTTTTAAGAGTGTATTAGTTGATATATAAGTCATTTTTTCGTATTTAGTCAACATTTTTATAACAAAAAGTTAGGCGGATAAGGTCATCAATATTACCATTGTTTTATTGAAAACGGTTTACTATTTATTGGGAGCGACTGATGACAGTCATTAAAGAGCAAGATTTTATTAACAGCGTTAAAAATTCACTGCAATTTATTTCATATTACCACCCTTTGGATTTTATCCAAGCCATGGATAAAGCCTATCAAGCAGAACAAAATCCAGCGGCTAAAGATGCAATAGCACAAATACTTATCAACTCACGTATGTCAGCGGAAGGAAAACGTCCGATTTGTCAGGATACGGGTATTGTGACCGTATTTGTTAAAATTGGTATGAAAGTATCCTTTGATACTGAATTAACTGTACAAGAGTTAGTGGATGAAGGCGTAAGACAAGCTTACAACGACCAAAGCAATCCGTTACGAGCTTCGATTGTGGCTGATCCTGCTGGCGCAAGAAAAAACACTAAAGACAATACGCCTTCTGTCGTGCATGTTGAAATGGTCAAAGGCAATAAAGTAGAAGTCATGGTTGCAGCTAAAGGTGGTGGTTCTGAAAACAAATCTAAGATGGCGATGTTGAATCCATCTGATTCTATTGAAGACTGGATTGAGAAAACGGTTCCTAGCATGGGGGCAGGTTGGTGCCCACCTGGTATGTTAGGTATAGGCATTGGTGGTACTGCAGAAAAAGCGGCAGTTATGGCGAAAGAATCATTGATGGAACCGGTGGATATTTTTGAACTACAGGCAAAGGCAAAAGCAGATCCTGAATCATTGGATACCGACGAGAAACTACGTTTAGAAATTTTCAAAAGAGTAAATAACCTTGGTATTGGTGCACAGGGCTTAGGGGGCTTAACCACAGTACTTGATATTAAAATCAAAAGTTGCCCAACCCACGCAGCCTCAAAACCAGTGGTGATGATCCCTAACTGTGCTGCCACAAGGCATGCGCATTTCACTTTAGATGGTTCAGGTGAAGCAACATTAACGCCACCATCTTTAGATCAGTGGCCTGAAATTACGCGAGAAGTCGGCGAAAATGTTAAACGCGTTAACGTCAATGGTTTAACCAAAGAAGATATGAGCCAGTGGAAGAGTGGGGATACTATATTGCTGTCGGGCAAAATCTTAACCGGTCGTGATGCTGCACATAAACGTATTCAAGAATTAATCTCTAGTGGTAAAGGTTTACCAGAGGGAGTTGATTTTAAAGGTCGCTTTATTTATTACGTAGGGCCAGTTGATGCAGTACGTGATGAAGTGGTCGGTCCAGCGGGTCCCACTACCGCAACTCGTATGGATAAATTTACTGACTTTATGTTGGAAGAAACGGGCTTACTCGGCATGATTGGTAAATCTGAGCGTGGTCAACAAACAGTGGACTCGATTGCCAAGCATAAATCAGTATATTTGATGGCAGTGGGCGGTGCGGCTTACCTAGTGGCTAAAGCCATTAAGAAATCTCGCGTTGTTGCCTTTGATGACTTAGGAATGGAGGCTATCTATGAATTTGATGTTGAAGATATGCCCGTAACTGTCGCTGTTGATAGTCAAGGAAATAACGTACATGAGCAAGGTCCAGCTATTTGGAAAGCTAAAATTGCCGAAATAGACAGCAAAATGTCAGAATAGTCATGAAATTGATTGATTGAAAAAGTAGTAATGGTATAAAAGCATCAACGTATATAACTTATCATTACTAATAAAGGAATAAGTATGTTTGAACAAGTAAGTATGGCGCCTGCAGATCCTATCTTAGGTTTAACGGATGCATTCAAAAAAGACGAACGCGATTATAAAATCAATCTGGGTGTTGGTATTTATAAAAATGAAATGGGCCAAACCCCAATTCTTGCGACAGTGAAAGAAGCTGAAAAACGTCTACTTGCTGAAGAAACCACTAAAAGCTACTTAACCATTGAAGGAATAGCTGCTTATGGTGAGGCTGTTCAGACATTATTATTTGGTCAAGGCGCTGAAATAATATCTTCGAAACGTGCTCGAACTGCACAGGTCCCTGGTGGAACTGGCGCGCTGCGTACCGGTGCAGATTTTGCTGTAAGCAAACTAGGCATTAAAAAGATTTGGGTAAGTAATCCAACATGGGCAAATCACGGCAACGTGTTTAAAACCGCTGGTTTAGAAGTGGTTACTTATGATTATTATGATCCGGAAACAAAAGATTTAGACTTTGATGCCATGATTGCTTCATTGCAATCAGTTGAAGCTGGAGAGCTAGTATTATTTCACGGCTGTTGTCATAACCCTACAGGTATTGACCCAACACCAGAGCAATGGGATATTCTTGCAAAATTAATCGCTGAATTAGGTGCTATTCCATTCTTTGATTTTGCTTATCAAGGTTTTGGGAATGGCGTTGAAGAAGATGCACAGGGTTTACGTAAATTTGCGCAATATAATAAAGAGCTTTTGATTGCTAATTCATTCTCTAAAAACTTCGGTTTATATAATGAACGTGTTGGCGGTATAACACTGGTAGCAGAAAACAGTGAGATAGCAGAAGCTGCATTTAGTCAGATTAAATCAGGAATACGTTCTAACTACTCAAACCCTCCTTGTCACGGTGCTGCGATTGTCACAACAATTTTGAACGATCAAGTACTGTACGAACAATGGGTACAAGAAGTTGCTGATATGCGTAACCGTATTCAAGAAATGCGCGATTTATTTGTCGCAACACTTAAAGAGAAAGGTGTTCCTGGTGACTTTAGTTTCATTAGTCGTCAACTAGGTATGTTTTCGTTTTCTGGTTTGAGTGTTGAGCAAGTGAATCAACTTAAAGAAGAGTTTGCAGTTTACATTGTTGGTTCTGGCCGTATTTCAGTAGCCGGTATGACAAAAAATAACATGCAACCATTGTGTGATGCATTAGCAAAAGTTATCTAATTAATAACGATCTATTGATGTGATTCAAAAATATAGCTAGATTTAAAAGCGAGTTCAATTAGGACTGTCGTCAAATAACAGTTAACTAACAACTCGCTTCTTACAATCAGCACTATTGATCATCTATTCATTTCATTGTTCCAGTGATCTTTTGGCTGTTAAGTTTATCTTTTTGTGTTTTTTCTGATGATTTATTAATCATTAATAGAAACGTTTACTAGTTGATAAAAGCAGCACATTATTGCAATCAAAATATTGTTTTTATTCTTTTTATCTAGCTACACGAGATAAAGAGGATATGACATAATAGAGATCTATGAGTAAAAAAATAAATCAAAGTCTTTCATTTTTAACTAAATTGAAAAAGCTGCCAATATCTGCAGATGAAGTAAAATGCTTATTAACTACCACTGCATTTAAAACTGAGTTATTCAATCAAATTAATACTGCCACCAAACGTATCTATATCGCAGCTCTATATTTAGAAGCGGATGAAGCGGGTGCTGAAGTATTGAATGCATTATATGCGGCAAAAATACGTCATCCAGAAATGGATATAACCGTCTGTGTTGATTTTCATCGAGCACAACGAGGTTTGATTGGTTCAGTAAAGGGCGGAGAAACAAATACAACGTGGTATCAGCAGATTGCTAGTTTAAAAGGCCGTGGTGTTAAAATTATTGGTTTACCTGTAAAAAGAAAAGAACTATTTGGCGTCCAGCATTTAAAAGGTTTTATTTTTGATGACATGGTTTTTTATAGTGGTGCTAGCATTAATAATATTTACCTTCATCAACAACAACGCTACCGATTTGACCGTTACTGGCTGATCAAGGATCATGCTCTCGCTGATTCAATGGTGGATTATCTGCAGCAAGTTATCATTAACAGTGAAGCCGTGGTTGAATTAAATGCGCCTAGTGTTCCAAAGTTTAATGAATTTAAGAAACAACATAAGAATTTAAGCCGCAATTTAAAGTTAGCAGGTTACCGTTTTGACCCCGTTTACACTGATGGTTTAGCAATTCGACCGTTAACAGGGATTGGAACCAATAAAAATCTGTTAAATAAAGTTATTCGTGCCATTTTTCATTCTACAGAGAAAGAGTTAGTGTTATTCACACCATACTTTAATCTACCCACTGCATTGTCACGCGATATAACTGCCTTACTAAAGCGAAAAGTAAATATCACTATCGTTGTTGGCGATAAAACGGCTAATGATTTCTATATTCCTGAAGATAAACCATTTAAAACAATTGGTGCGTTACCTTTTTTATATGAAGTGAATTTAAGAAATTTTGCAAAAAAACATCATACTTCTATTCTGCAAGGACATCTTAATTTACATTTATGGAAGCATGATACTAATAGTTTTCATTTAAAAGGTATTTATTCAGATCACCGATTTTCATTATTGACGGGGCATAATCTTAACCCTCGTGCATGGCGATTAGACCTAGAAAATGGATTGTTAGTGGATGATCCAAATCAACAGTTAGCAGGGCAAATGAATGAGGAGCTGAGTAATATCCTTGAACATACTCGACAAATTGGTAGTTATAAAGGTATTGACGACATTCATACTTACCCTGACAAAGTTAAGCAACTTATCTCTAGATTAAGAAGATTAAAAGCAGATAAGATAATCAAAGGCATTATTTAAGATAGTGCTTATTGAAACAATGCTGCTTTAAATATTGAATGTAGTAATATTAGGCAGCATTGTCCTATAAGCGTTGTCATCAAATAACATTATCCTTAATGATCATTATCAATTTATTGCATCAATTTAGGACTTATTTTTTCAGTTGATAAATTAGAAGCTAACAGTGATGTAGTTTAGTCTTTGTATACCTAAGTCATTAAATAGGAGTAAATAATTAAACAGGTTGCTCCGTGCCGCACCGTACGTTTAATTTTTTCACATTCTCTCCATAATCATACGTCACCCTTTAATTTTTTTCATAACATATCAATATTCCTAAAAAATCACTGCTACGTTAACTATTCTCTAAAAATGTACTGCCATAGTGGATCGTTTTATCATGTTAATGCTCATATTTTGTGCTTATAAATTAGTAAAAACACTTATTTTTCAATAAACTGCTGACTATTTAATCGTTTGAACAGAAAACTGTTATTTATCTATTGAATTATCAATTAGCTTACGTATAATTCCTCGCATCAAGTGTTAACACTTGATGCAGTGACAATGGTAGGCCTCTTGGTTTCTCGCATTGATAACTTATTAACCTGGTCAGAGCCGGAAGGCAGCAGCCATAGTAGGTGATTCAAGTGCCGAGAGTTTGCTGGGAGGTCTACCACCCACATAACTTCAGTCGAACAATTTTACTCACTTAATTGAACTCGCATAGCTAAATCCATATAATCATATTAAAACACTTCTCACTCAACTTTAGTTTCTTAAGGTCTAATTATGACCCAATATAATTCTCGATTTGATACATCTCTCAAAGCAAAACATTTTCTACCGAAATATTGGGGAACATGGGTTTTGTTGGGCCTACTATTTATAGCTAGTTTTATCCCGGCTAGTATTAGAGATAAATTTGCAGGGTGGTTAGCAGATCGCTTTTATAACGCAAAATTTCTCAATAAACGAAAAAAGATAGCATTTATAAATATTGGTTTATGTTTTCCTGAATATAGTGAACTTGAAAAAGATTTGTTGATGCGTGAAAATTTACGCTCAGTGGCACAAATTACCCTTGCCTTAGGTGAAATTGCATTTCGTAGCCCATCATTTCTAAAAAAACGTATTAACTTTATCGGCGAACATTACGTTAAAGAAGCGGAAGAAGCAGGGCAAGCGATCATCTTTTTAGCGCCGCATTGTTATGGTCTTGATTTTGCGGGGGTCGCCGCTATTTCTGCACGTGGTTATCCCCTATCAAGCATGTTTAATGATTACAAAAATCCAATTTTCGATTGGTTTGTCACAAACTATAGAACGCGTTTTAGCCGTCTTAATGATAAAGGCACTTTGTATCACCGTAGTGAAGGTTTGAAGCCTTGTATTAAAAGTCTACGAGATAAAGCACATTTCTACTACTTGCCTGATGAAGATCACGGTCGTGATAGTAGTCTTTTTGCTCCATTTTTTGCTACACAAAAAGCAACCTTACCTGTTATTGGCCGATTAGCTAAATTAGGGCGCGCTATCGTTATCCCTACTTATACGTCTTATAACGCCAAAACAGGTAAAGTTGATGTGATCTGTCATGCGCCATTAAGTGAGATTCCAAGTGGTGACGAGCAAAAGGATACTGACCTGATGAATGAAGCTATTGAACGGGTTGTTAATGAAAATAGGGCGCAGTACATGTGGACTTTAAAACTCTTTAAAACAAGACCTGAAGTTGGTTTGAAAATTTATAAGCAAGGATAATGCTATAGGGGGTAATACCAGTTATTCTCTTTCAAAGTCTATAAACTATTCATTATGCATAAAACAATGGAAGACAGGTTGCTGTCTTTCACTGTTAGCGCGATTTCATAATAATTTGTAGCGTTGTTTGATTTACATTACTAGTGCTTTCTAAGAGTTCACCATGGACTATCTAACCTCAGTTCTGGATAAGCAAAGCGATACAACACCGTTATTTCCGCGGATCTCTTCGTTAAACACTCTCTCAATAACCCGTTATTGCTTCAATAATTCGCCTTGAACTACGCAAAACTAGCGGCACTGTATAGCCCAAAAAATATAGTCTAATATAGTCTTATGATTTTAAATACAATTCCACTTTCATTAACAAGAATTGAGGTTATCTGAGATAAATAAAAGTGCTATAAAACTATTTTATTGTGCGTTAAACCGTTGTCCAGTAACTTCAATGCTTTCATCACCTAACAAATATAAATAAACATCTAATATTTGTTCTGGTGTTTTTAATAAACTCACATCTTCAGCGGGATAAGCACTTGCTCTCATTGCCGTTTTTGTTGCACCTGGATTAATCGCATTAAAGCGTAAGGTGCTATTCTCGTACTCATCAGCGATAACTTGCATCATGCCTTCAGTTGCGAATTTAGACACGCTATAAGGGCCCCAGTAGGCTCTTCCTTTGAGGCCAACACTTGATGTCGTAAAAATAGTACTCGCATATGGTGCTTTTGCCAACACTGGGATCAGGTACTTGGTCATTAAAAAGGCAGCATTAACGTTGGTTTGCATTACTTCATCCCACATTTTACTCTCAACTTGTGTAAATGGACTTAATACACCTAGTTGACTGGCATTATGAACAAGGGCATCAAGTTTTCCATATTCACGTAATACAGTATCGGCAAGGTCTCGATAGTGTTCTTCTGATGCTCCGTTTAAATCCACAGGTAAAATAGCTGCTGATTGCTTATTTAATGCTTCAATTTGGTCATAAACAGCTTCTAATTTACTGACTGTTTTACCTAAAAGGATAACGTTAGCACCTAGTTCTGCACATTTTATGGCTAAGGTTTTACCTATACCTGCACCTGCACCGGTGATCAGGATAGTTTTATTTTCTAATAAATTATCAGGCGCTTTATAATCCATTTATTATTCTCTTGTTGTTAAAAAAAACAATATGATAGCTTTTTTTAAAAAAAACTCACAATCTCTTTTGTAGGTTGAGACATTTTTTGTCATTATGAGCACAATTAATTTATAAAGAGGATTTATTTTGGATTATTTAATGCAGTATGGGCTATTTTTAGCCAAAGCCGTGACATTTGTGATCACAATAGTGGCTATTTTGATTGCTATTATTGCTTTAACCAGCAAACAAAAAGCAAAAAAAGGTGAGTTGGAAATTACCGATTTATCAGAGCAAATTAATGAAACTAAAACATCAATAAGCGAGCAGTTATTAACACCCGCTCAATTAAAAGCAAAACATAAAGAAGACAAAAAAGCACATAAAGCAGAGCAAAAAGAACAAAAAGCATTAGCTAAAAAAGAAGTTAAAGCGACCATAAAACCGCAATTATACGTACTTGATTTTAAAGGCAGTATTGATGCTAAAGAGGTTGCTTCACTACGTGAAGAGATCACCGCGATTGTTAGCGTTGCTTCTGAAAAAGATGAAGTATTTGTGCGCTTAGAAAGTGGCGGTGGTATGGTCCATGGTTATGGACTAGCGGCTTCACAATTACAACGTTTAAAAGACAAAAATATTTCATTAACGATTGCCGTGGATAAAGTAGCAGCGAGTGGTGGATATATGATGGCATGTGTTGCAGATAAAGTCATTGCGGCGCCTTTTTCTATAATTGGCTCGATTGGTGTGATTGCACAAATTCCAAATTTTAATAAATTACTTAAAAAACATGATGTTGAATTTGAACAATTAACTGCAGGTCAATACAAACGCACGTTAACTATGTTTGGTGAGAATGATGATCTTGGTCGTGAAAAATTTAAACAAGAGCTTGAAGAGACGCACCAATTATTTAAACACTTTGTGAGTGAGCATCGTCCGCAATTAAACATTGATAAAATTGCAACGGGTGAACATTGGTATGGTACTCAGGCATTGGATTTAGAGTTAGTGGATAAGATTCAAACCAGTGATGATTATTTACTCGAACAGCTCGAATCTAAACATATTGTGCAAGTACAATACAAAAAAAGTAAAAAATTAGCTGAAAAGATAGGTAAGAGCGTCGCAACCTCTGTAGAATCCAGCTTATTAAAAATTATGCACAGTAATATTTCTAGACTCTTTAAATAGTTTACCTTGAAATAATTGCAAAAGCCGACTAAGAACCAGTCGGCTTTTATTTTTATTGTACAAAATGAAAGAAATAGGTTGCTATTCGTTAAAAGTTTGGATTATATAAAAAGAGAAATTCAGTGGACATGTTTACATTCCGTCTAAGACAAGACAATTTAGGTATCAAAGCAATATGAGCAAATCTCTAGTTATCGTAGAATCACCTGCCAAAGCAAAAACAATCAATAAATATCTTGGTAACAATTTTATTGTTAAATCAAGTGTTGGTCACGTACGTGATTTACCAACAAGCGGCAGTGCCAAAAAATCAATCGATGCTAAAAAGAAAAAATCTTTAGCTGGCCTAACACCCGCGCAAAAAGCAAAAGAAACAGCAAAAAGAACGCAAGCTGCACTTGTTACGCGTATGGGTATTAACCCAAATAAAAACTGGGAAGCGAATTATGAGATTTTGCCCGGTAAAGAAAAAGTTGTCGATGAGTTACTAAAATTAGCTGCTGATGCACCTACTATCTATCTCGCAACCGATTTGGATAGAGAGGGTGAAGCAATTGCATGGCACTTAAGAGAAATATTAGGTGGTGATGACAGTAAATATCAACGTGTTGTTTTTAATGAAATAACCGAATCTGCGATACAAGAAGCTTTCAAGCATCCAACTGAATTAAATATTGATGGTGTGAATGCACAACAAACCCGTCGTTTCTTAGACCGACTTGTTGGTTTTATGGTTTCTCCTTTACTTTGGAAAAAAGTTGCGCGTGGCTTGTCTGCAGGACGCGTTCAGTCTGTTGCAGTAAAGTTATTAGTTGAACGTGAACGTTTAATTAAGGCGTTTAATCCTGTTGAATTTTGGGATTTACATGCACAAACACTTGCGCAAGATAAAACACAGCTTCGCCTAGAAGTTTATAAATATAACGATAAAACTTTTGCCCCTGTGACTGAGCAAGAAACTGCTGCTGCAGTGGCTGCCTTAAAAGAGGCGACCTTCACGTTACATTCACGTGAAGATAAGCCAACTAAAAGTAAAGCAAGTGCCCCTTTTATTACTTCTACACTGCAACAAGCAGCGAGTACACGTTTAGGTTTTGGTGTTAAAAAGACCATGATGTTAGCACAACGTCTGTATGAAGCGGGTTACATTACTTATATGCGTACTGACTCTACAAACTTGAGTAAAGATGCGGTTGCCTCTGCACGTGATTTTATAGAAAAAGAGTTTGGTAGTAATTATTTACCGGAAGCGGCTGTTTCATACAGCAGTAAAGCAGGAGCACAAGAAGCCCACGAAGCGATTCGTCCATCGGATGTATTACAACGTGCTGAACTGATTGATGTAACTGATAAAGACGCAAAACGTTTATATGAATTAATTTGGCGTCAGTTTCTAGCATGTCAAATGTTACCTGCACTTTATGATTCTTCTACCTTGGTGGTTGAAGCGGGTGATTACAAACTACGTGCCAAAGGCCGAACATTACGTTTCGCGGGCTGGACAAAAGCGCAACCAGTTACAAAAAGCAAAGCTGATGAAGTTAATTTACCGGACTTAAAAGCGGGTGAAGTATTAACATTAGTTGAGCTTGAGCCTTTACAACATTTTACTAAACCGCCAGCGCGTTTTTCAGAAGCAGCATTAGTAAAAGAACTTGAAAAGCAAGGTATTGGACGACCTTCAACTTATGCGAGTATTATTTCTACAATCCAAGATCGTGGTTATGTAAAAGTAGATAAACGCCGTTTCTTTGCTGTGAAAATGGGTGAAATAGTAACGGATCGCTTAACAGAAAACTTCACTGATCTAATGAGCTATGATTTTACTGCGGCAATGGAAGAAAAATTGGATGCGATTGCCGAAGGCAAAGCTGATTGGCATAAAGAATTAGACCGTTTCTATAAAAACTTAACGACTCAACTTGATACTGCAGAGTTACCCGTAGAAGAAGGTGGTATGCGTCTTAATGATCCGGTGATCATTGATGATGTCTCATGTCCAACCTGTGGACGACCAATGGGTATTCGTACCGCGAGTACCGGTGTATTTTTAGGATGTTCTGGTTATGCATTACCACCTAAAGAGCGTTGTAAAACAACCATCAATTTAGTTGATGGTGAAGAAGTTGAAGATATTTTAAGTTCAGAAGATCTTGAAACAGCCGCATTGATGGCAAAACATCGTTGTCCTAAATGTGATACTGCGATGGATAGCTACTTAATTGATGAAACACGTAAATTGCACGTTTGTGGTAATAATCCATTGTGTGATGGACATACGGTTGAAGTGGGCGAGTTTAAAATTAAAGGCTATGACGGCCCAGTTGTTGAGTGTGACAAGTGTGGTTCAGATATGCAGCTCAAAGATGGACGTTTTGGTAAGTACATGGACTGTACTAATGAGGAATGTAAGAACACTCGCAAAATTCTACGTAGTGGTGAAGTTGCTCCTCCCAAAGAAGATGCGGTTCATTTGCCTGAATTAGAATGCGAACAAAGTGATGCTTACTTTATTTTACGTGATGGGGCTGCTGGTATCTTCTTAGCGGCTAGCACATTCCCTCGTTCGCGAGAAACACGTGCACCTAAAGTGGTCGAATTAGCAAAATTCCGTGATAGAATTTCTGAAAAGTTTTACTATTTAGCCGATGCGCCACAACAAGATCCCGATGGAAATTTAGCAATTGTTCGTTATAGCAGAAAAAATAAAGAACAATATGTGATGACCGAAATCGATAAAAAGGCGACAGGTTGGACTGCAAAATATATCGACAATAAATGGGTCGAAGAGCTCCCTAAGAAGAAAGTGGCTAAAAAAGCGAAAGCTAAAAAGTAACTTTTTTTGAATTTACAATGGCAGCTTTCGCTGCCATTTTTATATCTAATGAATTTTATAACTAATCAAAAAGGTGAATTAAGTATTTACTGTCTATGATTGCTTTTCGCGATATAGCATTAGCTTAGTGCTTGTTTTTTCATCATCTAGTAAGAATGTTATTCGCTTCAGTATGCTTGCTTGTTTAATTTTTTAAACATTTGTATATACTAGCGTTTTCTAAAAGGGTGGTTTCAAATGCGCATTGCTTTAGGTATTGAATATGATGGTGCTAACTATTACGGTTGGCAAAGACAGAAAGAAGTGAATTCTGTACAAGAAGAACTTGAAAAAGCATTATCCAATATCGCTAATCACCCGGTCAGTGTTAATTGCGCAGGTCGTACCGATGCCGGTGTTCACGGTACGGGGCAAGTTGTACATTTTGATACCGATGCAGACCGCCAAATCGGTGCATGGACCTTAGGTGTTAATGCCAAATTGCCCGATGATATTGCAGTACGTTGGGTAAAAGAAGTCGATCACTCTTTCCATGCCCGCTTTAGTGCAACGGCGAGACGCTATCGCTATATTATCTATAATGGTGTTTATCGTCCTGGAATTTTAAGTAAAGGCTTAAGCCATTATCACTGTGATTTAGATGCCGATAAGATGCATTTAGCCGGACAACAATTGGTTGGTGAACAAGATTTTACATCGTTTAGAGCATTACATTGCCAAGCAAATAGCCCTGTACGTACCATTGAATATTTAAATGTGACAAGACGTAGTAACTTTATCGTTATTGATATTAAAGCAAATGCTTTTCTGCACCATATGGTGCGTAATATTGCGGGTAGTTTAATCGAAATTGGCCAAGGTAAGCAGCCCATTGATTGGTTAAATACTTTGCTAGATTACAAAGATCGTTCAAAAGCGGCTGCAACAGCAAAGCCCGGTGGTTTGTATCTTGTAGAAGTAGATTACCCAGAACAATTTGATTTACCGAGACCTGCTTGTGGGCCTTTATTTCTAGATATTTAATGTGGCAAATTTATTATGACTAATAACACCATACAATCGGTTTTCAGTTCAGAAACATTAAGTGAATGGTTAATGCACTTAGAAAAATTACATCCCAGTGCAATAGAATTAGGATTAACACGTATTACTGAAGTGGGTAAACGTCTTAATTTAATTCATTTCGATGCTAAAGTGATCACGGTTGCTGGCACCAACGGTAAAGGGACAACCTGTGCTTATTTAGAAAAAATATTAATTGATGCCGGTTTTAAAGTTGGCGTTTATAGTTCTCCACATATACATCGTTATAACGAACGATTACGTATCAATTTAAAAGAACTCGATGATAAAGCTCACTGTGAAGCTTTTGCCATTATTGAACAAGCTAGATTAGATATCTCATTGAGTTACTTTGAGTATGCTACGTTAGCTTGTTTATATTTACTTCAACAGCAACAATGTGACTATATTTTATTAGAAGTAGGACTAGGTGGTCGTCTAGACGCTACCAACATGGTTGAATCTGATTTGAGTGTTGTTACTACCATTGGCATTGATCATATTGATTGGCTTGGCAGTGACAGAGAAGTAATAGGTTTTGAAAAAGCCGGTGTATTTAGAGCACATAAGCCTGCTATCTGCGGTGAGTTAGATGCACCTGTCTCCATTTTAAAACACGCGACTTCCATTTCAGCTGACCTTAAACTAGCGAATAGAGATTTTAGTTTTTCCGTTATTGATCAGGAAAATTGGTCATGGCATGGGCAAAAAGAATTGTCTCCAATTAAACAAACATTGATGCCAATGCAAAATGCTTCAACTGCCTTAGCTGTGATAGAAGCGTTAGCGATAGACATTGCTCCTAAACAACTCATTAAATCCGTTGAAACGGCATCGTTAGCAGGGCGTTTACAAACTATATCGGGTTATCCTTGTGACGTCTATATTGATGTGGCACATAACCCGCAATCTGCACAATATTTGGCGACACAATTACAACGCTTAAAAGCAGAGAAAGGCGAAGATTGTAAAGTGCATGCTGTCGTGGGCATGTTATCTGATAAAGATATGAGTGCGACACTAGCGGAAACTAATTTATCTATTACAGATTATAGTTTTGTTGATTTAAATTGTTTTAGAGGCGCATCTTCAGCTTTACTTTTAGAAGCTTATCAACATAGTCAAAATCATAATACCGTTACTAACAACATTAATAATAACGGCAACAATAGGCATAATGTGACCTGTTTTAAAAATGTACAGAGTGCTGTCGATCAAGTCGTCAAAAGTGCAGCAGCTTCTGATATAATTATTGTATTCGGTTCTTTTCATACCGTTTCTGATATTTTAACTAATTGGCAAGGGTAAAACGTGGCAACTCAGTTTAAAAACCGTTTAGTAGGCGTCACCATCTTAGTTGCCCTTGTGGTTATTTTTTTACCTTCATTGATAGACGGTAAAAAAACATCATACCAACAAGAGTTTGTTGCAACGCCGATTAAGCCTGAATTAAAACCTCATACTAAAACTTTCGCTGATCCTGCGAGTATTAATGATCCTAAACTGGTTGTTGACCCCATCAAAGTGTCTCAATCTATTAAAACTGTTGATCAAAAAATATCACTGCCAGTTAAAGAGAATACCAAAAATGCTGAATGGAAAGTAGAAGAAATTGCTGCAGTCGAAGAAACAAAAGCTAAACAGACTGCGGCACCTACTCAACACAGTAATGCTGTTTCAAGTTATGAAAAAGTGAACTTTACTGATCCTGCATGGACTATTCAACTCGGCGCATTTGAAAATAAAGCCAACATTAATGCCTTATTGAAAAAGCTTAATAAAGCTGGATTTAGAGCACATACCATTCCAAAAGTTGTAATGGATGGGCAATTAACACGTGTATTTGTTGGTCCAGACGTTTCTAAAGAAAAACTTGAAGGACAATTACCTAGGTTAAAAAACTTGACCAGTTTAAACGGAAAATTAGTACCGTTTACACCGATTGAGCCTTAGTTTTTGAAGCCTTTCTAAAAAATCTCTGTTAGAATGCGCGCGTTTAATACTTACTACAAATTAGGGATCTTATGAATTGGTTTGATATCGCCATTCTTGGTGTAATTGGTTTTTCTTCATTAATCAGTTTAGTTCGCGGTTTCACCAAAGAGGCCATCTCACTTGTTACTTGGTTTGCTGCATTTTTTGTTGCCAGCAATTTTTATCCTGAAGTTACACAATACTTAACTCAAATCAATGACGATAAATTACGTAATATTGCTGCTATTGGCATTTTATTCGTTGCGATTTTATTAATTGGCGCTTTAATTAATTACATCATTAATCGACTTGTTGCTGTCACTGGGTTATCAGGTACAGACCGTTTGTTAGGTGTGATTTTCGGTGCAATACGTGGCATTTTAATTGTCAGCGCGGTACTCTTTTTTATTGATTCCTTTACTTCATTCCATGACAGTGCGTGGTGGAAAGAATCTACATTGATCCCTGAGTTTGGGATTGTAATCGAATGGTTTTTTGAACATTTGGAAGGATCGTCAAGTTTTCTAAAAAATATTAAATCGACCACTATTTAATGGTTGGTTTAAATTAGTTACTCAATTTTAAGGTACATTAATTTGTACTTTTTTGTGAACACTCTCAAAAATAGAAAGGCTTTAACTTATGTGTGGAATAGTGGGTATCGTTGGTTCAACTCCTGTCAATCAAAGTATTTATGATGCATTGACCGTATTGCAACACCGCGGGCAAGACGCAGCGGGAATTGTTACGACATATGGTGGTAACTTTAAACAACGTAAAGCAAACGGTTTAGTTAAAGATGTTTTTGAAACTAAACATATGCAACGTCTAAAAGGTAATAGTGGTATTGGCCACGTGCGTTACCCTACTGCAGGTAGCTCTAGCGCTGCTGAAGCACAACCATTCTACGTTAACTCTCCTTGGGGGATTTCTCTAGCACATAACGGTAACTTAACTAATGCCAAAGAATTACGTGCTGCGTTAATTAAGTCGCGTCGTCATATTAATACTACTTCTGATTCAGAGCTGTTGTTAAATACCCTAGCTGCTGAATTAGGTAAAACTAAAACAGATCATTTATCCGCTGACGATATCTTTAATGCGATTTCAGAAGTACATAAACAAATCAGTGGTGCTTATGCAGTGACTGCTTTGATCATTGACCATGGTTTAATTGCTTTTCGTGACCCAGACGGTATTCGTCCTTTAGTACTTGGATCTCGCCAAACAGATGAAGGCGATATTGAGTACATCGTTGCTTCTGAAAGTGTAGGCCTTGATACCATTGGTTTCAGATTTTTACGTGACGTTGAACCGGGTGAAGCAGTATACATTACTGAAAATAGAAAATTATTTACCCAGCAATGTGCTGAGAAAACATCGTTAACGCCGTGTATTTTTGAATATGTCTATTTTGCACGTCCAGATTCAACATTAAATGGTATTTCTGTATATGAAGCGCGTTTAGAAATGGGCCGTAAATTAGGTGCCAAAATTAAACGTGATTGGGCAGATGTGGATATTGATGCTGTTATTCCAATTCCAGAAACCTCTAATGATATAGCTTTAGAAATTTCTGTTGAATTAGGATTACCGTATCGCCAAGGCTTTGTAAAAAATCGTTACATTGGTCGTACCTTTATCATGCCGGGTCAAACCCAACGTCGTAAATCTGTACGTCGTAAGTTAAATCCAATTACTGCTGAATTTAAAGGTAAAAATGTTTTACTAGTTGATGACTCAATTGTACGTGGCACAACATCAGAGCAGATCATTGAAATGGTAAGAGAAGCGGGTGCTAAAAAAGTATACCTAGCTTCAGCTGCACCAGAAGTGCGTTTTCCAAATGTGTATGGTATTGATATGCCAACACCTGAAGAATTGATTGCACATGGTCGTAATGTTGAACAAATCAGCGATTGTATTGGTACTGATAAATTAATATTTCAAGACCTACAAGATTTAAAAGATGCGGTTGGCAAACAAAATCCATCAATTAAAGAGTTTGAGTGTTCAGTATTTGATGGTAAATACGTGACTGCTGGTATCAATAAAGAATATTTTGATTATTTAGCAAGTTTACGTAGTGAAGATGCTAAGAAAATCCAAACTCAAAAAGAAGAAATTGCTAATTTAGAGATGTACAACGAATCGTAATCCCATTGATTAGTTTTTCTTAGAATGATCTAAAAGCACAGCTTCGGCTGTGCTTTTTAGTGTTAGCCTTAATGAGAAATCTATCTCACAAATTAAGTGATTTATTTCCCTACGTAACAATTGATCACATATTTGTTGGTAATAATAACTTTATTTGTAGCTGAGAGTTTGTAGGTGGTAGTTTGTAGGTAAAGTTTACTGGTTTACTGGTTTACTGGTTTACTGGTTTAC